>CANKON010000200.1 GCA_947484105.1 Methylococcaceae bacterium
AACGATTACACAAAAACGCCTTGGTTCACTTACGCCACGCCAACAGAAAATCCCAATCGAGAAATCCGTTTTACGCCGCCGTTGTTTGACCCAGTGCCAAAATTATGGATGGTGAGCGCAATTTATCCGCTTTATATCGAAAACGAATTCATCGGCAGTTTAGGCGAAGATATGCCACTGACTGGAACGCTAGAGTTTATGTTTCAATCTGAGCAGTTGTATCCCAACACACAACATTTTTTGATTGATACAAAAGGTAATTTTGTTTTGGCTGGCGCGTGGCAAAAACCATTGGAAGCCTTGCCTGAAAATACAAAGCTGAATTTTGGCAATGATGAACAAGCATTATTTGATTTGTTTAAAATGGAATTGACTAATAAACCGCAATCGCTTGTTGATAATTTAACGATTGATAAGCAGCGTTTTATAGCAATTGGTATGACGTTAGAGCCTTTAGGTTGGCATTATTATCAACTCACGCCTGTTGATGAAATCATTGAACCGACTAACGAATTATTCAGTGCATTAACGAGTATGATTTTGTTTATTAGTGGTTTGAGTGGACTTTTAATTTTTCTTGCGACAGGTCAATCGATTACGAAACGTATTAAAATTTTGACTGACGTTATCAATCATTACGCGAATGACCACAGCTACCGTTTAAATAATCAATTATTAGGTTGTGACGAGATTGCTAAAGCGGGACGTTCATTTGATGAAATGGCGAATGAAATTGAACAAAGTGTTGCCGATAGAATGACGGCTGAAAAAACGCTAAAAGATAAGGAAGAATTACTGCGTTTGGCGTTGGAAGGTTCGGGCGATGGTGTTTGGGATTGGAATATTGAAACGAATGAAGTTGTATTTTCAGAACGTTGGAAAACAATGCTCGGTTATGAAAAAGACGAATTAAAAAATCATTTTTCAACCTTTGCCGAACTCTTACACGAAGATGATAAAACGAGCGTTATAGCAACCGTTAACGCCTATTTCAAAAATGAAATCAAAAATTATGTGACTGAATTTCGTTTTCGTTGCAAAGATGGAACTTACAAATGGATTCTAGCGCGTGCAACGGTCACAAATCGAGCAGAAAATGGTGAACCGTTGCGAATGGTTGGGACGCACACTGACATTAGTAAAAGTAAAGAACTTGAAGCGCGTTTGCGTTCATTAACCGTGGCAATTGAACAAAGTCCAACGTCGATTGTAATTACCGATTTAGAGGCAAATTTAATTTACGTTAATCCACAATTTACAAGCATAACAGGTTATGAAGCCGAAGAAGTTTTAGGAACCAATCCGCGCGTATTGCAATCAGGCTTAACCTCCAAAAAAACCTATTTAGATTTGTGGAATACCGTGACACAAGGTCGAGTCTGGCGTGGTGAATTGATGAATCGGCGTAAAAACGGCGAAGTTTATTATGAAGAAGCCCATATTGCGCCTGTGTTTAATGAAAATAATGAAATTATCCAATATGTTGGCGTTAAATTTGATGTGACCGAGCGTAAGAAAAACGAAGAGGCAATTTTTAATCTTAATCATGATTTGCAATATGAAAAACAGTTTTCAGATAGCATTTTAAATGGCTTGCCAACCATTTTTTACATGATAGATATAGAAGGTAAGTTAATTCGTTGGAATCCTAATTTTGAGAAAGTCACAGGATATTCTCATGAGGAAATGGTTTGTTGCACCAGTGTGTTAAATTTTATTGCAGAAGAAGACCGCCAGCGTGTCACAACCGCAATTGAAAGCGTATTTAGTGACGGTTCATCATCAATCGAAGCAGGCTTTTTAACAAAAGAGGGCGACGCAATCCCCTATTATTTTATCGGCGAGCGAATGTTGCTTGACGATTGTTTTTATCTTATTGGCATTGGCGAAGATATTACCGAGCGTAAAAAAACAGAAAAAACCTTAATTGACGCAAAAGAAGCCGCTGAAGCCGCAACAAAAGCAAAATCGATATTTTTAGCAAATATGAGTCACGAATTTCGTACACCAATGAACGCGATTATGGGCTTATCACAGTTAGCGTTAAACAAAGATATTTCGCCTGAAATTCGAGATTATGTGAAAAAAATAAAAACCTCGTCAGACAGTTTATTGGCAGTTTTAAATGATATTTTAGATTTTTCTAAAATCGAAGCAGGACGAATTATTCTCGAAGCGCACCATTTTAGTTTGATAAATCTCATCAACAATTTAGATAATTTATTTGCCCTGCAAGCGTCCAACAAAGAATTAGAATTTAAAATCGAGTTATCACCAGATGTGCCTGTTCAGTTAATCGGTGATGCGGTGCATTTGCAACAAGTTTTATCGAATTTACTGAGCAACGCAATTAAATTTACCAAAGAAGGGCGTGTTTTTCTCAATGTTGAATTGGTTAAAATCGAGTTATTAAACGCGACGTTAAAATTCACGATTTCGGACACGGGAATCGGTATTTCAAAAGAAGATTTGGGCAAATTATTTGTGCCATTTAGTCAAGCTGATAGTTCAATTACGCGACGATTCGGAGGAACAGGATTAGGTTTAGTGATTAGCCGTGATTTATTACAGTTAATGAACAGCGAATTACATATTATTAGCGAACCTGACAAAGGAACCACTATTTCGTTTGAATTGTCGCTTATTATGGATTCTGAATTCAGCACGATTGAGAACGTAAATATCGATAATGATTTTTCTTTTGAAAGTGGCAATAAAATTAGAGTTTCTGAAAACCTTGAAATTTTGGAACAAAAATTAGCCGAATTAGATAATTTACTCGCCGAAGACAATTTTATTAGCACGAAACTTCTCGAAGAAATTCGTTATTATTTATCGGGCGATAAAATAATCAAATTTAACAAAATCCAAAAATTCATTACGAATATAGAATATGAAAAAGCGCGACATCTACTGAAACCACTAATCAACGTATCCGACGAAGTATCCGACAAAAATGATGCGAAAGTTTAAACAAACGACACAAATGACGAAGTTTTACGAATTTATCAAGCATCATAGCTTTGCAGTGCAAATACTCGCGCTTGTTGTCATTTATTTTGCAACAGGCAAGTTAGGAATGTTTTTAGCCGTTCCGCCAGGTTATGCCACGGCAATTTATCCTCCTTCGGGTATTGCGTTAGCTGGAATTTTACTTTTCGGTTATCGGGCAGGATTCGGGGTTTTCTTAGGTTCATTTTTATTGAACTTAGCGATTGCAGACAGCCACGCATCAATCACTACTTATATTCCCGTTTTGATAGCGTTTATTATTGCTTTAGGTGCGACGTTGCAAAGTATCGCGGGGGCGTATTTCGTTAAACGTTTTGCCGATTTTCCCAATCCACTCGCAACTGAAAAAAATGTTTTTACATTTATGTTTTTCGGTGGATTTCTAAGCACCCTGGTTAATTCAACAATTTCAGTTTCAACATTGGCGGTAATGAATCAAATTCCGTTGACGAATTTTTTTACCAACTGGTCAACATGGTGGATCGGCGATGCAATCGGTGTATTTATTTTCGCGCCTTTAATGATTTTTTGGTTACATCCAGAAAAAGATTATTTTTGTCATCGAAAATGGGTCATTAGTTCGACAATTGTGGCA
>CANKON010000201.1 GCA_947484105.1 Methylococcaceae bacterium
GCCAAAACGCCTTTATCCAACATCGATTTAAAGCCTTTTTCAACTGCTGGCCAGTATTCGCGTGGCACGTTACCGCCGGTTACTTTTGATTCAAAAATGAAACCTGAACCAGGTTCACCTGGCTCGATGATGTAGTTGATTTTACCGTATTGACCAGAACCACCAGATTGTTTTTTGTGCGTGTATTCGTCTTCGACCGCGCGTGTAATCGTTTCGCGGTACGCCACTTGTGGTTTGCCGACGATTACTTCAACGCCATGTGTACGACGCAAAATATCCACTTTGATGTCTAAATGTAACTCGCCCATGCCTTTCAAAATCGTTTCGCCGCTGTCTTCGTCGGTTTCAACGTGGAAAGAAGGATCTTCTTGAATCATTTTACCCAACGCCACGCCCATTTTTTCAGAAGCGGCTTTGTCTTTTGGCGAAATCGCTAACGAAATTACAGGCTCTGGGAATACCATTGGCTCTAATGTCGCAGGGAATTTTGGATCGCACAAAGTGTGACCGGTTTGCACATTTTTCATGCCCAACACTGCTACGATGTCACCCGCTTGCGCCGATTCTAATTCGATACGCGCGTTCGCGTGCATTTCCACGATACGACCAATACGCTCCGTTTTGCCGGTGAACGTATTTAAAACAGACGTACCTTTTTCCAATTTACCAGAATAGATACGCAAGAAAGTCAACGCGCCAAAACGGTCGTCCATAATTTTAAACGCCAATGAACGCAAGGGTTTGTCTACATTTACTTCTGCAAATAAACCGGTTGGATTGCCGTCTAAATCGACTTCAGGCTGTGGTTTCACTTCGGTAGGACACGGCAAATAATCAATAACTGCGTCTAATACTAATTGCACGCCTTTGTTTTTAAATGACGAACCGCAAAGTGTTGGGAAGAAATCCATGTTGATGGTGCCTTTACGAATGCAACGTTTCAACGTTTCAATATCCGGTTCTTCGCCGTCTAAATATCTTTCCATTACGTCGTCGAATTGATCAGCTACATCATCAATCAATTTTTCGCGCCATGTTTCAACCGCTTCCGCCATGTCAGCAGGTACATCTTCAATGGTGTAGTTTAATGGATCGCCCGATTCATCCCATATCCACGCTTTGCGGGTCAATAAATCGACTACGCCGATGAATTTGTCTTCTTCGCCGATTGGCAATGTCATCACAACTGGTTTTGCGCCTAAAACGGTTTCAACTTGTTTAACCACGCGGTAAAAATCAGCACCGATACGGTCTAATTTGTTGACATAAATGACGCGCGAAACGCCAGAATCATTCGCATAACGCCAGTTGGTTTCGGATTGCGGTTCAACGCCCCCTGAACCACAAAATACGCCGATACCGCCGTCTAATACTTTTAATGAACGGTAAACTTCAATCGTGAAATCAACGTGTCCTGGTGTGTCGATAATGTTGAAACGGTAATCTTTCCAAAAACAAGTCGTTGCCGCTGATTGAATGGTAATGCCGCGTTCTTGTTCTTGTTCCATGAAATCGGTAGTCGCTGCGCCGTCATGAACTTCGCCGATTTTGTGAATTTTGCCAGTTAATTTCAAAATACGTTCGGTCGTGGTAGTTTTACCCGCGTCAACGTGGGCAAAAATACCGATGTTTCTATAAAGGGCTAAATCTGTCATGTTTTACTTGCTCTAAAGGGTGAAAAAATGGGGTTTTAAAACGTGGCATTTTAACCTAAAAACACCTAAAAAAGATAAAAAACCGTTCAGTCATGCTTAATACGGTTTGATTGCATCGGTTTTCTGTTTATCGAGTGGCAAAAATTTGACCAATTTCACCGCATTTTCGTCACGTTTCAAAATTTCCAGCGCGTAACCGTGCAAACGAATACTAGTGCCACTATTTGGAATCGTTTCCATAAAATTCAAAATCAAACCGTTTAACGTTTTCGCGCCTTCCGTTGGCAATGTCCATCGTGTGATACGATTCAATTCCCGCACGTTAATACTGGCATCGACCAAATAGCTGCCGTCACTTTGTAATTGCACGGTATTTTCTTCTTCGGTAATCAATTCGCCAACAATCTCTTGCAATAAATCGTCAAACGTCACCAAACCTTGCACGTCGCCGTATTCATCCACCACCAAACCAATCCGAATCCGTTCAGTTTTAAAGCGTAACATTTGCGTGTGAACGGGTGTACTTTCAGGAATAAACGTCGGTTTACTCAATAAACTAATAATCGTTTGCTTGTCAAAATTTTCATGATGAATTTCAATTAACACTTTGCGTAAATGTAAAAAACCAATCACTTTATCCACGTTCTGTTTATAAACCGGCAAACGAGTAAACGCGCTGTGTTTTATGTGAGAAATAATGGTTTCAATTGGCAATTCTAAATCAATGCCAACAATTTCATTACGCGGAGTCATGATGTCTTCAACGGTGGCGGATTCTAAATCGAGAATACCGAGCAGCATTTTTTGATAACGATTCGGCATCACACTTTCAGCTTCCGCAATAATCGTTTTGAGTTCGTCTTTATTGAGCAAATCGTGACTGGTTTTAGTCGTATCCACGCCCATCCAGCGTAATAAACAATGCGCCAAGGTATTGACCAACCAAACAAGAGGATAAAAGATTTTTAATAAAACGGTGTAAACCCACGCCGACGGAAAGGCGAGTAATTCAGGTTTAATTGTGGCAAGCGTTTTAGGCGTGACCTCTGAAAAAATTAGCATCACCAACGTGAGCAGCGCGGCGGCAATGGCGACGCTCGATTCTTCGTCTGCATACAATTTTATGGCAATCACAGTAGCAATCGATGACGCGAAATTATTGACGAAATTATTGCATAATAAAATCAAACCTAACACCCGATCGGGACGTTGGAGCAATTTGTTCGCCTTCATCGCACCGGAATGTTTCAATTTCACTAAATGCCGTAATCGATAGCGATTCAGCGTCATCAAAGACGTTTCAGAGCCAGAAAAAAAGGCGGATAAAACTAACATCAACACAAGTATGCCAAAAAGCATACTAACGGGCATATCGTTCAAAGAAAACGCTCACTGGATTGTTAATAACACGCTTAGTGTCTACGGTGGCGAATTTTTGTCAAGCTCAAAAATTGACGCAATTTTATGTTTGGTAGTTTAAATGACATTAGCAAAATGTAATAATGGCATGAAATAAAACACATTTTAATCGTCTAAAGCTGTAAAACTAACGTGTCACGAATATGGATTCGACAAATAGTTTTCTATTTGACTCCTGCTCGTGGCTTTATAATAACCAACCAATTTTTAGTCTAACCTTGAGGTCAAACATGGCGTTAACACCTCCTATTTTGTTAATTGATGATAATTCGTCACGCATCCAACAGGTTGAAATTATTTTTCAATTCATGGGGTATCTGGTAAAAACGATTGGCTCTGATAATTACGCCGATTATTTGCATGAAATCAATCGCGTTTGTAGCATTTTTATCGGCGAAGGCATTCGCAAGCAATTTATGATTATCAACGAAGTCGTTGAAATGGCGCATATTCCCGTCATTTTTATCACTGACGGCAGCGAAGAAATACCGGTTGAAAGCATTCATGAGAAGTTATTTCATGTTTTAC
>CANKON010000202.1 GCA_947484105.1 Methylococcaceae bacterium
AGTAACTTTGCAGCTTCGCCTATCTTGACTAATTTCTTCTCCATAAGCACATATTAGCATGGATAATCATAGATTAAAATGAACTGTTACTTACCCTTTCAAAAAAGAAAGTAACGCGGGTAATAGTTCGTCGTCTTCGAGTTTTAAAAGTTCTGCAAAGTGTTGACGCTTTTGCTGTGTGGCGTCTGAGTAATTGTTTTCAAGATAATTTTTCAGCAACAAGTCCAACTCCAAACTCCCGCGTCTGCATTGCCAATAAAGTTGTGCAGTTTTCACGCGCGTTGCACCAATAATTTTTTAATATCTGCAATGGCTTTTGCAGGATTTAAACCTTTCGGGCAAGTATCAACGCAATTCATAATCGTGTGGCAACGGTAAAGTTTAAAACTTTCATCAAGTGCATTTAAACGTTCTTCGGTATTTTCATCACGGCTATCGACAATAAATCGATACGCTTGCAATAAAACAGCGGGACCTAAATAACGCTCACTATTCCACCAATAACTTGGACAACTCGTCGAACAACACGCACACAAAACACAATCATAAATTTCATTTAGTGCAGCACGTTGCGATTCACTTTGCAAACGTTCACGTTCTGGATTTGTTAAATTTTCGAGCCACGGTTTAATCGACGCATATTGCTCGTAAAAATGCGTCATATCGACAACTAAATCTTTCACGACATTCATGTGTGGCAATGGATAAATCTTTAGCGTTTTGCCTTCATAATCCGCGAGCGATTTTGTGCAAGCAAGCGTATTTTTGCCATTCACATTCATTGCACAGGAACCACAAACTCCTTCGCGACATGAACGGCGGAATGTCAGAGAACTGTCCAAATTATCTTTAATTTTCAGCAAGACATCTAAAACCATCGACCCGCATTCATCGCGTGGAATATCAAATGTATCGATGCGTGGATTTTCACCCGATTCTTCCGACCAGCGATAAACTTCGACACGTTGAAAATTCATACCTTTTGAAGCAGTCGAAGGTGATTTCGTAACGCTTGAATTTTTCGGCAATGTGAACTCGACCATTTTTTAATCCTTCAAAGTGTGTAATCGGTGCAGCGTTTCCAGCAATCGCGCGACATCGTCAAATTCATGTAAAGCTGAAAATGTAATTCGTAATCGAGCTTTATTTTTTGGAACAGTAGGCGGACGAATTGCGCTCACTAAAAAACCTGCGTCTAAAAGTTGTTGGCTCATTTGCGTGGCGCGAAAACTGTCACCAACAAGCAGCGGTTGAATCGGCGAATTTGAAGGCATTAACGGCAAACCTAATTCAGCCGCACCTATTTTGAATTGTGAAATCAACGCCTGTAATTTTTCACGTCGCCATGTTTCTGCAGTCACAATTTTTAAACTTGCTCGAGTCGCTTCCGCAATAGCTGGCGGCAACGCGGTGGTGTAAATGTAGGTTCTCGCGGATTGAATTAACGTTTCAATCAACAATTCTGAACCCGCGATAAACGCGCCAAATGTCCCAAATGCTTTGCCTAACGTTCCCATTAAAATTGGCACATCGTTTTGCGTTAAATTCAATTCTTCAACCAAACCGCCACCTTTTCTTCCTAAAACACCCAAACCGTGAGCGTCATCAACCATTAAAAGCGCGTCGTTTTTTTTCGCTAAATCCGCCAATTCACATAACGGCGCAACATCGCCATCCATGCTAAAAACGCCGTCCGTGACAATCAGTTTTTGTCCGCTTGCCTTGCTAAATAATTTTTCGAGTTGCGATAAATCAGCGTGTGGATAACGCTTAAAATTCGCGCCTGACGATAAGCCACCATCCAGCAATGAAGCATGATTGAGTTTATCTTCAAAAACAAAATCCCCACGTCCAACCAAAGCGTTAATCGTGCCTAAATTCGCCATGTAGCCCGTCGAAAATAATAACACCCGTTCACGTCCTGTAAATTCGGCAAGTTCTTCTTCAAGCAAATGATGCGCTTTTGAATGTCCGCAAATTAAATGTGCGCTGCCACTTCCTACGCCGTAATCGTCAGCCGCTTTTTTAAAAGCGGCAACCACGTTTTCATTTTTCGACAAACCCAAATAATCGTTGCTGCAAAAATTGACGATATTTTTATCGTCAATTATTCGCCGCGAACGGTATAAACCTTGCGATTTTAGTTCGTCTAAATTGGCTTGGGTAAGCATTTATCCAACCCAAACACGCGCATTACTAAACAACCGCAACCACGCGCCATCTTTGTCCCAATCATTGGGATGCCAAGAATTTTGCAAAGTTCTAAAACAACGTTCTGGATGCGGCATCATAATCGTCACTTTGCCGTCTGTTGTCGTCAATCCTGTAATGCCAAACGGTGAACCATTCGGATTGGCAGGGAAATCGGTTGTCGGCACGCCACGCGAATCGACATAAGACAATGCAATCATTTTTGCTTCAACGGCGGCTTGTAGATTTTGTGAAAAAACGGCGCGACCTTCACCATGCGCCACGACAACTGGCATTCTTGAACCCGCCATGCCAGCAAGTAAAATCGACGGAGATTCTTCAACTTTTACCATTGCGACACGCGCTTCAAACTGTTCAGAATTATTACGAGCAAAACGCGCCCAATGTTGGGCATTAGGAATAATTTCTTTCAAGCCCGATAACATTTGGCAACCGTTACAAACCCCTAAACTAAAAGTATCTTCACGCGCAAAAAATGCCGCGAATTCGTCCCGCGCTCTTGGATTGAACAAAATGGATTTTGCCCAACCGCCACCCGCGCCTAAAACGTCGCCGTAAGAAAAACCACCGCACGCCACCAAGCCTTTGAAATCCTGCAAGCTGATGCGCCCGTGAATAATGTCGGTCATGTGAACGTCGATGCTGGTGAAACCCGCGCGGTCAAACGCTGCCGCCATTTCGACGTGACCATTTACGCCTTGTTCGCGCAAAATGGCGACTTTGGGATGCGATAAATTCAAGAATGGCGCAGCCACATCTTCACGCACATCAAACGTTAAAAGCGCGTGCAAACCTCTGTCGGAATCATCCGCGATTTGGTCAAATTCTTGTTTGGCACACGCGGGATTATCGCGCAATGCCTGCATTCGATAACTAAGTTCTGACCACGTTTTTTGTAAATTTGCGCGTGTTTCGCTGAAAATCATTTCGCCTGCATTTGAAATGTTTAAACGTTGGTTTTCATGTGTGCCGACTGTGCCGATTTCAAATACGCAATCAACTAAACCATTGTGTGCTAGCAAAGTTTTTACGTCTTGCGTGTCTTCTGCTTTGATTTGAATGACTGCGCCTAATTCTTCGTTGAATAATTCGCTTAAAACGTCGCCGTTTAAATTCAAATTCACTTCCAAACGACTTGCGAAAAGCATTTCAGCTGCAACGGCTAATAAACCACCATCTGAACGGTCGTGATAAGCGAGCAATTTTTGTTGATGATTTAAGGTTTGAATCGATTCAAAAAATGCTTTCAAACTCCTTGCATCGTCCACGTCAGGGCAGTTATCACCCAATTGATTATAAACTTGCGCTAAAACTGAACCACCCAAACGATTTTTGCCTGCGCCTA
>CANKON010000203.1 GCA_947484105.1 Methylococcaceae bacterium
AAGTTTGAAAATCGCACAACGTTTGAGTTCGCAACGTCCCGATTTTTTGTCACCGCTAAACATTTGTGTACAAGTCAATATCAGTCATGAAGACACTAAATCTGGCATTAAACTAGATGAATTAGCGGATTTAGTAGCAGAAATTTCGCCATTACCCAATATCGCATTGCGCGGTGTAATGGCAATTCCCGCGCCGCAAATCGATTTTGCAACGCAGCGAGAACCGTATCAAAAATTAGTCACCGCCGTTAAAGCATCAAAAAATACCAATTTAAATACGTTTTCATTTGGAATGTCCGACGACTTAGAAGCGGCGATTGCCGAAGGTTCAACGCTCGTTCGGATTGGAACGGCGTTGTTTGGAAGTCGGAATTATAATTAAAGTGTTGCCGCCAATTGTTCTATTGTCGCGTTTGTTTTCAAACCAATAATTTCAATATCAGCAAGGTCTAATTCGCTTTGGGTAACTTGTTTCCAGTTAATATCTTCGATTATATTTGGATTTTCCCAATCAATTTTAGACCAATCCACTTCTCCCCAATCAATGGCGGCAGCATCCGATTTCTTACCAATCCAATCAAGTTCATCCCATTGAACATCTGACCAGTCGATATTAGCCGCATCTGCGCCAACACCTGACCAATCCACTTCTTTCCAATCGATTTCACCCCAATCAATGCCGCCTAATAATGAACTAATAGGTGTACCTAATTCTCCCCAGTCGATTTGTCCCCAATCGATAGCTGACGCATCGGAATTTTTTCCTGTCCAATTTAATTCATCCCATTGAATTTTTGCCCAATCAATCGCATCCATGTCTGAAGCAAAATTGTCTTTATAATCAATTTCTTTCCAATCAATGTTACCCCAATCAATACCGTCTAAAACGTCTGTTGATGCCCTAAATAATTCATTCCAATCAATTTGTCCCCAATCGATAGCCGAGGCATCTGCCCCTTTTCCTGTCCAATCTAATTCATTCCATTGAATTTTTGCCCAGTCGATAGCGTCCATCGTGGCACCTTTGTAATTGATTTTATTCCAAGTAATTTCGCCCCAATCAATCCCTTCCAACGTTGCCGTTGTTGCATTAGTCAAATCAGCCCAATCAACCAATGACCAATTTATTTTTTTATAAGCAAGCTCCGTTAAATCACTAAAATCAATTTTTCCCCAATTAAGATTCGCATAAGACGTTGCTTTTTTTAAATCGGTGAAATCGAAATTTCCCCAATCAATGTTGTTATAAACATCGTCATCCCAACCCGAAAAATCAATTTTCCCCCAATTTATTTTTTGGTAATCTTCAAGACTGTTAAGATTATTTAAGGCGAAATTGACCCAATTAAAAGCGGTTGAATAAATAGATGACCATAAATCAGCCAAATTTCCCAAATCAGTTATTGTGCCTAACGCATAATAAATGTCATCACTGCCATTTTTAGAATTGCTTTCACTCATCTTACAAACCTCTCAAAGTATTAAGAATTAGATAAAATCTGTTCAAATTGCGCTAACAAATCAGCAATCACCGCATTTTTCATTTTCATCGATGCTTTGTTCACCACCAAACGTGAGCTGATATCCATAATTAACTCGCGTGGCTCTAAATTATTGGCGCGAAGCGTATTGCCCGTATCGACTAAATCCACGATGCAATCCGCTAAACCGACGAGCGGTGCAAGTTCCATTGAACCGTAAAGTTTAATAATTTCAGCTTGAACGCCCAAACTCGCAAAATACTGTTGAGCAATCGTGACATATTTTGTCGCGACGCGCACACGCCCTGAAATGGCGGGCGCGTCTTTATGCGCAGCGGTCATCAATTTACAGCGTGCAATGTTTAAATCAATCGGTTCATATAAATTTTCTGCCCCGTGTTCGATCAAAACATCTTTACCTGCAATGCCCATATCTGCCGCGCCGTATTCCACAAATGTTGGCACGTCGGTGGCACGAATAATAACGAGTTGAACATCGTCACGGGTCGTTGGCAAAATTAACTTGCGGCTAGTTTCAGGATCATCAATCGGTTGAATTCCCATTTTCGCCAACAACGGCAAGGCCTCTTCATAAATTCGCCCTTTTGAAACAGCAATTGTAATCATCATAACCGCCTTATTTCGGTACACGACGAATGGTCGCGCCAAGTTGTGCCAATTTTTCTTCGATGTGGTCGTAACCACGATCAATGTGGTAAATCCGATCAACCACTGTATCGCCTTCCGCCACTAATGCGGCAATCACCAAACTTGCTGACGCGCGTAAATCTGTCGCCATCACGGGCGCACCCGTTAATTTTTTCACGCCTGTACAAATTGCGGTATTCGATTCGAGCCGAATATCCGCGCCCATGCGTTGCAGCTCATTGACGTGCATAAAACGGTTTTCAAACACCGTTTCTGTCACGATGCCAACACCTTCGGCAATGGCATTCATCGCACAAAATTGCGCTTGCATATCAGTTGGAAACGCAGGATAAGGCAACGTGCGAACAGAAACGGCTTTCGGAGATTTTCCGTGCATATCTAATTCAATCCAATCGTCGCCTGTGGTAATTTCTGCACCTGCTTCCACCAATTTCGCCAAAACAGCATCAAGCAAATCAGGGCGTGTATCTTTCAATTTCACCCGACCGCCCGTAATTGCCGCCGCGCAAAGATACGTTCCCGTTTCGATTCGGTCAGGCAAAATGTCGTAATGCACCGTCGTTTCACCTAACTTTTCCACGCCTTCAATCGTTAAAACGTCGGTGCCGATGCCTGTAATTTTTGCGCCCATTTTGTTTAAAAAGTGCGCTAAATCAGTGACTTCTGGTTCTTTCGCGGCGTTTTCCATAATGGTTGTGCCTTCCGCTAATACGGCGGCCATCAATAAATTTTCCGTTCCTGTCACGGTGATTTGTTCCAACATCAAACGGCAACCTTTTAAGCGTTTCACTTTGGCATGAATAAAGCCGCCGTCAAGGGTGATTTCTGCTCCCATTTGCGCCAATCCGCTTAAATGAATATCGACAGGACGGGAACCAATCGCACAACCGCCTGGCAATGAAACGTGCGCTTCGCCAAATCGCGCCAACAAAGGACCGAGAACCAAAATTGAAGCCCGCATCGTCCGCACTAATTCATAAGGTGCAACAAAACTGTTAATTGTGCTGGTATCGACTTGAATGTTCATTTTTTCGTCAACCGTCAAGCCCACGCCCATGCGTCCAAGCAATTCCATCGTCGTGGTAATATCGTGTAAATGCGGAACGTTCCCAATGCTGACGGGTGCGTGCGATAACAGCGTCGCGGCTAAAATCGGTAACGCGGCGTTTTTTGCCCCCGAAATTCGTAATTCGCCATCAAGTCGTGTGCCGCCCGTAATAATCAATTTATCCATGAGTTTCAGTTGTTTTTTGTAATTTGAGTGAAAAATAATGGGTTTTATCCAACCCGCTGAGTTTAGCTAAATTGAGCAATTGTTTCGGCACATTTTTAAAATGTAATTGGGTACGATAATGGCG
>CANKON010000204.1 GCA_947484105.1 Methylococcaceae bacterium
TTCGATTTTGTGGCGATTCTGTCAAAATGCTATGATTGGTCAATTTAAATAATTGTGTGTTCACATGGCAGATATAAGAAAACGTAGCAATTCGCGTTACGAGCAACCACCCTCTCGCAATCGTCGAAATAAAAAAAAATCATTTTCCTTTCCCTGGTTTAGCAGCTTATTTTTAATTGGATTGGGAATTGTCGGATTTTTTTTATTTGGTTATTTAGGCGTATTAGATTACAACGTCCGCAAACAATTTGAAGGAAAACGTTGGGCAATTCCCGCGCGAGTTTATGCCAGTCCGTTGGAAATTTATGCGGGTTTCAACATAAACGCCGCGCAATTTGAATCGCAACTTAAAACGCTACATTATCGCGTTGATTCAGCGTTAATCGCCGAAGGCACTTATGCCCGAAAAGGCTCACAAATTCTTATTAAAACCCGTCCGTTTAATTTTTGGGACGCGCCGCAAGAAAGCAGTTTGATTCGTTTAAATTTTACCGATTCGGCAGTTGAAACCATTACCGATTTAGGCAATGAAAATGCTCCGATTGCCTTGTTGCGTTTAGATCCTGCACAAATCGGAACGTTATATCCACATATCAAGGAAGATCGCGTTTTAATCAAATTAAGCGACGCGCCAAAATCGTTAATTGATGCGTTGTTAGCGTCAGAAGATCGCGATTTTTATCACCATTTTGGTTTGTCATTTCGAGGTATTGCGCGAGCAATGTTGACGAATTTGAAAGCAGGTGACATGGTTCAAGGCGGCAGCACGATTACACAGCAATTGGTTAAAAACTTTTATTTAAGTTCTGAACGCAGTTTAACGCGCAAAATTAACGAAGCCTTTATGGCGTTAATTTTGGAATATCGCTACAGCAAAAATGAAATTTTAGAAGCGTATTTGAATGAAATTTACTTAGGACAAAACGGCAGCAATTCGGTTCACGGTTTTGGTTTAGCGAGCGAATTTTATTTTAATAGTACGTTAAAAGATTTACCGTTGCATCAAGTCGTTTCATTGGTTTCACTCGTGCGAGGTCCGTCTTATTATGATCCACGTCGGTCACCTGAACGGGCATTATTACGTCGTAATTTAATTCTTGACGAAATGGCGACTGCGGGAGCAATTACAGATCAACAAGCGACTGACGCAAAAGCCAAACCGTTAGGTGTAATTGCCAATGTGAACCGTTCTGCGAATGCGTATCCGTACTTTTTAGATTTGGTAAAACGCCAATTGAGTCAAGAATATCGCGAAGAAGATTTAACGTCAGAAGGTTTGAGCATTTTCACAACCTTAGACACCCGCGTTCAAGATACGCTTGAAAAAACGATAAAAGCGCAACTTCTGCAACTCGAAAAACTTCCAAAATCAACAGACAATTTAGAAGCGGCAGCGGTTGTAACACGTCGTGATAGCGGGGAAATTGCAGCGTTGACAAGTGGACGTGAAGTCGTTTCGTCAGGATTTAATCGTGCGTTAGATGCGGTGCGTCCGATTGGTTCGTTGATTAAGCCAGTGATTTATTTAACAGCGTTAAATAATCCGAAAAAATACACGATTACAACATCTGTCAGTGACAGTGAAATTGTTGTGCCGAATAAAGGCAGTGAACCGTGGATTCCGAAAAATTACGATCATCGCGAACACGGTAATGTTAGTTTGCACCAAGCGTTGGCGCATTCTTACAATTTAGCAACGGTGCGAATTGGCATGGATATTGGCGTAGATAATGTGATTGAAACCTTGCGAAATATGGGCGTGAATCGTGAAGTGGAATCGTTTCCCTCATTCTTACTTGGTTCGGCGCAACTGACTCCGATGGATGTGACACAAATGTATCAAACGCTGGCGGGTGACGGTTTTTTGAGTCGTTTAAAAGCGATTCGTGCCGTAGTTTCAGCAAAAGGTGAGCGTTTGCAAAGTTATCCATTTGTCGTCAAACAAACGCTTGACCCAGCGGCAACGTACATTGTGAATACGATGTTGCAAGAAGTTATGACCGAAGGTACGGGACACAAGGCTTACGAAGTTTTTCCAAAAAGTTACGGATTGGTCGGTAAAACAGGCACAACAAATGATGCAAAAGACAGTTGGTTTGCAGGCTATTCGGGCGATTATTTGTCTGTCGTTTGGGTGGGGCGTGATGACAATAAACCGATGGGATTAACAGGCGCGACGGGAGCATTGCCCGTTTGGTTGTCAGTGATGAAACAAATTTCGACGCAACCCGTGAATTTGGTTGCGCCTGATAATATCAAAATGGCAACAAGCGGCTGTTCGGGGTCGCGTCAATATCCATACATTTTGGGATCAGAACCCTCGACTGAAAATTGTGATAGCGGCGGTGGCTATTTTGTTCCTGACGATTTGGCAACGCCAAGTGATTCAACCAATGAAGAATCATTTTTCGATAATTTTTAGCGGTTAAAAAATTAAATAATGCAACTCGTTAATAGGAATGGCACATTTTCAGCGCATTGTTTAGGACGTTGATTATTAGCTGGCTGCATAAATCGAATGGTACAGCGGTGTTTTCCACCGCTGATTTCGACAAAATAGGGCTGTATCTTTTCAACTTCCACGCTGAGTAATTGGTATGGCAAACTGCTATCTAAAGCAATTTGAAAGAAACCACTCGGGGCGAGTTCTTCTGTTGTGGTATGGCTGTTACGAATAAAATTTAAAATTAACGCAATGGACTCAAAAATCGTCATAAAAGGACGACTCCATTGTATTAAGTCGTCAAAACTCGCCGCATCATCTTGCGTCAACCAAAAATGAAATTCGGGTAAATCGAATGAACACGTTCCACCAGGAATTGTGCTACGTTGCGTGACACTTTGGAATAAATCGCTGTCTGCAATGTGATTGCCAATTTTCCCCGTTGTTGAATACAAATTTTTGCTCATATCAGAAATTTGAGTCAATAAATCCTGTAATTTTTGATTATCAACATTTTGATTTGCCGCCATTTTGCTCAAAACAGTGGCGAGTCTGTCCAATTCTTTTAACACTTCAGATTTCAAATCATTACGTTTAAAAATCGCCACAATATCAAGCAAAATGCTAATTGCCGCCCGTTTATCAAAAACAGTGGTGCCTTGTAAATGATGATTGAATTGTTGAAAAAGTTGTTCGATACGGATAAAAATGCGGATGCGTTCGTTGAGAGGAAATTCGTAGCTAATAGTGGTGTTCACAGTGGTAAAGCGTCCTGTTTATGACTTAAAGAGATATAGAAATTGTGTAGTTTTTTAACGTCTTCTGCAAGCGAGTGATTGGCTTTTGAATTGTCGAGTAAATCATCGGCGTATTTTTGTCGAAAGTCGCGTGAAACTTGCGCGGCTAAAATGGTTTCGATTTGTTGCAAGGGTAAATTATCACGTTTTTGAACCCGTTCGATTTGTGTTTTTTCGGCGCAATCAATCACCAAAATTCGGTCAACAAATGATTCAGCGTGCGTTTCAA
>CANKON010000205.1 GCA_947484105.1 Methylococcaceae bacterium
ACTTATGCGTCATCGCGGCATAAAGTAAATAACCGCCCGTCGTGTGCAAAACACCTTTCGGTTTTCCTGTCGAACCTGACGTGTACAAAATGAAAAGTGGGTCTTCTGCATCCATCCATTCAGGTTCACAAACATTTGAAGCCGTCGCCATTTCATCGTGAAACCAAAAATCGCGTTTTTCATTCCAAGTAATTTGATTATTGGTATTTTTCACCACAAAAACGCTTTTCACATTCGGGCAATTTTCGAGAGCTTTATCAACCGTCGCTTTCATCGGAATCACTTTGCCGCCGCGATAACCTTCGTCCGCACAAATTACATATTGGCAATCACAATCTAAAATACGTTCTTTGAGCGATTCAGCCGAAAACCCACCAAATACAATCGAATGCACCGCGCCAATTCTTGTACACGCTAGCATTGCCACCGATACTTCCAAAATCATCGGCATATAAATACAAACACGATCGCCTTTTTGAACACCGTGATTTTTCAAAACGTTGGCGAATTTACAAACTTGCTCGTGTAATTGTGTGTAAGAGATTTTTTTAGCATTTTCAGGATTATCACCTTCCCAAATAATGGCTGTTTGATTCGCTTTTGTTGGCAAATGTCTATCCAAACAATTCACGCTCACATTGAGCTTTCCACCTTCAAACCAGCGAATTTTTGCTACTAAAAAATCGTAATCCAAAACGGTGTGCCAAGGCGTTTGCCAATCTAAAAACTTTTCAGCTTGCTCTGCCCAAAATGTTTCGGGGTGTTGAATTGATTGTTGGTAAAGCGCGTGATATTGCTCGGCGTTAATGTGAGCGTGTTCAACAATGTGTGGTTTTATGGGGTAAATTTTGTGGTCTGACATGGAAAATCCTGTTAATTATTTTAAATTACGCTTACTTATTTATTACCAACAGACGTTGATATAAACATTCAAATTCATGGGCAGGTAATGGTCTGCTTTTAATATAACCTTGATATTTATCGCAACCTTTTTCTTTTAAAAAAGCAAGTTGCTCGGGCGTTTCAACACCTTCAGCCAGCACTTTAAATCCTAATATATGTCCAGTAGAAATAATTGTGGCAGTAATCGCCATTTCGCCTTCTTTATTTGGAATTTCAGCAATAAAACTTTTATCGATTTTTAATGTACTGAGCGGAAAATGCTTCAAATAGGCCAACGACGAATAACCCGTTCCAAAATCATCAATTGAAAGATGAATACCCAGTTGGCGTAAATTATCTAAAATAATGACGGTTTTTATGGGATTTTCCATCAAGACTCTTTCGGTAACTTCTAACTCTAAATACTGTGCGGGAAATTGCGTTTCATGCAGCACATCCGAAACGATGCCAACAATATCGCTGTGATGGAATTGATAAGGCGATATATTCACTGATAGCATTAAAGGTGGAAGTCCTGCATCTAACCATTTTTTTCCTTGACGACACGTTTCACGAAGTATCCAACCCCCAATCGCAACAATAAATCCTGTTTCTTCCGCGAATTGAATGAGATGCCACGGAGAATCAAAATTTTCACCAGGATAGTCCCAACGAATCAAGGCTTCTGCGCCGATAATTTCATCTGTAACAATATCAACCTGTGGTTGGTAATGTATGAACAATTTATTATTTTCAATAATGAATCTTAAAGTCGATTCCAGCTCAAGACGTTTAAGTGCCAAAAGTGTCAATTCTTCTGAAAAATAAGCAAAACCATTTCGACCGTTATCTTTGGCTTTGTATAACGCAGCATCCGCTTTATCCATTAGCGATTGAGACGTGGTGCCATGTTCACCGTAGATACTAATGCCGATACTTGCGCCGATATGTACTTCCTTATCTTCCATTTTATCTTCAATACTTAGATAAAAAGGTTTAGACAAATCAGCAATAATATCTTTCGCAACACTGGCAGCCCCATCAATGTGATTAATCATCACAAGTATTGTAAATTCATCTCCCCCCAAACGCGCGACCATGTCAGATCCTCGTAGACGGTTCAACAAACGTTTGGCAACTTGTTGTAAAAGTTGATCCCCCGCCAAATGCCCTAAGGTGTCATTAACAGGTTTGAAATGATCTAAATCGAGCATTAACACCGCTAAAAAATCACCATCGCGTGAACACCGTTCAATTCCATGCTGTAATCGCTCAAATAATAAGCGGCGATTGGGCAACCCTGTTAACGGATCATAAAAAGCTAATTGATGAATTTCATCTTCTGCTGTTTTATATTCGGTGATGTCACTCATCATGGCAATGTAATGCGTCACAATGCCTTCATTTTTCACGGAGGTGAAACTTAACCATTCTGGATAAATTTCCCCATTTTTTCGTCGTCCCCAAACCTCGCCTTGCCATGCACCAAATCGCTTCAGACTTTGTTTTATTGTGCGATAAAAATCCACATTATGTCGCTCAGATTTCAGCATATTCGGATTTTTACCAATGACTTCATCTTCGTGATACTGCGTCATTTTGCTGAAAGATTGATTAACACGGACAATGATACCGTCGGTATTCATAATCATAATGCCTTGTTGCGATTCGAAAACAGAAGCCGCTAATTGCATATCTACATTATTTTGCTGCAATTGTTTAAATTGCTTATAAAAATGCAAAATGACTTGAACCTTCGCTTTTAAAATAGGTTCATCTAATGGCATAGTTAAATAATCAGTTGCACCGACTTCATAGCCGTGTAATTTGTCGCTATTTTCTTTAAATTCTGCCGTCAAAAAAATGACTGGAGTTTGAGCGGTTTGTTCAGCGTTGCGTAATTGTTTGCAAACGGTATAACCATCCATTTCGGGCAGTTCAACAACGAGCAGTATTAGCGCAAAATCCGTTTTTATTCCCCTGCTCAAAGCATCAACACCATTTTCAGCATCATGTAACTCTGCATCGATACCATTCAACATGGCACGAATAGAAAGACGATTATTTGAATTATTATCGACAATAAGAATGTTGGCTTTCTGCATCATGAGTTTTCGTTCACTGAAAAAATGGAGGGGAATGATTTGGTTCACACCGAGTCATTATAAGCGTCACTGAGGGATTATGAATGGTCACATTTTAAATCACAAATTGCTTTTGGAGGTGTTCCAGATTTGTGGATGATGTAGATCTTAGTGTGATTGATAATGAGAGGCAGGTGACTACATAACGATAGTCCCTGCAAACCAATGCAGGTGGTGTGATTTTACCTAAAATCGACAACTTATAATTTTAAAGTACCTTGATTTTTAAGGGTTCTTAAAAAATGATAATGTCATCAAAAATTATGTATCTCATTGATTTTATTCACCTGTACTAGTTTGCAGGGACTATCAAAATTACGGACTGAATTGGCGCTTAATCGCCGCCATTGTTAATTTTCGCTATGCCGCTTCGTAGAACGATTTATTTAGGAAAGATGTCTAAACTTTTCAGCAGCGGGCAATTTTGACTTAACGACCA
>CANKON010000206.1 GCA_947484105.1 Methylococcaceae bacterium
ACCAAGCATATCAACTGGAACTTCTCCTTCCTTAAATGTCAAGCCCATATTGGATTCATCCCAATATACAGCTTTCATTTTAACAAGATCAACAACACCTTCGAATTTATCTTCAGCACCTATCGGCAACTGCATGGGAATGACGACAGCACCTAAGCGCGCTTTTATTTGCTCAATAACGCGCAAAAAATCAGCACCAGAACGATCCATTTTATTGACAAATACCAACCTTGGTACATTATATTTATTCGCCTGACGCCAAACTGCTTCAGATTGAGGCTCAACACCGCCCACAGCACAAAAAACAGCGCAGGCACCATCTAAAACCCTCAAAGACCGCTCAACTTCTATAGTAAAGTCAACGTGTCCGGGCGTATCTATAATATTTATACGATGCTGAGGAAACTGCCCTTCCATGCCACTCCAAAAACAGGTAGTAGCGGCAGAGGTAATTGTAATCCCCCTTTCTTGCTCCTGCTCCATCCAATCCATTGTTGCGGCACCGTCATGCACCTCACCGATCTTGTGAGAAACACCCGTATAGTAAAGTATGCGCTCGGTAGCTGTAGTCTTACCTGCATCAATGTGAGCCATGATACCGATATTTCGATAAAACTTTATTGGAGTTTTACGCACCACAACCACCAATCTACTAAATGCAAATCACCAGCGGTAATGAGAAAAAGCTTTGTTTGCCTCAGCCATTCTATGGGTATCTTCACGCTTTTTAGCAGCAGAACCTCTACTTTCGAAAGCATCCATCAACTCACCTGCCAATTTAGCCGGCATGTTACGCTCGTTTCTTTTGCGCGACGCATCAATCAACCAACGCATTGCCAAAGCCATGCGCCTGGAAGGTCGAACTTCAACAGGAACCTGGTAAGTTGCACCACCAACACGACGAGATTTAACTTCAACGCGGGGCTGAACATTTTCCAAAGCCTTAGATAAAATCTCCAGCGGCTCACTATGCCCTTTGCTTGCAATCACATCCAAAGCGCCATAGACTATCCCTTCTGCGATAGATTTTTTGCCACTTTCCATGATCATATTCATAAATTTGGTCAACATTACACTACCAAATCGTGGATCTGGAATGATTTCTCTTTTTGTAGCAACTCTTCTTCTAGACATTTATCTCACCAACCAACGTTTAGCCTTTAGGCCGTTTTGTTCCATATTTAGACCGACCACATTTTCTGTTAGTCACACCCGATGCATCCAAGCTACCACGGACAACGTGATATCTGACACCCGGCAAATCCTTAACACGACCACCGCGAATCAAAACCACGGAATGTTCCTGAAGATTATGCCCCTCACCACCAATATAGCTACTAACTTCAGCCCCATTGGTTAACCTAACCCTAGCCACTTTACGAAGGGCAGAGTTCGGTTTTTTAGGCGTTGTCGTATAAACGCGAGTGCACACACCCCTACGCTGAGGACAAGCCTCTAATGCAGGAACGTTGCTTTTTTCTACTTTTTTAGCACGAGGCTTACGAACCAATTGGTTGATCGTGGCCATAACTTTGTTTACTCCGATATGCAATTTAATTGTCAGATAATAAAATAACCGCCGCACACTGGATGCCGACGGCTACTTACAATTCGACCCGACCTAAGCACGTTAGCTCATTTGAGCAGAGTATAATACTTGCTAATGATTCGCTGGTCAAGTCCATATTTAGAAATGAAATTTCTAAATATTCAAAGCCTGTTTAAGGGCCTCTTCTACATCTCCTGCATCAACAGGCAGAGGCGCGTCACTCTCAACTATTTCATGCTGAGAAAATCTGCTTTTTCTAGCTTCATGATAAGCCAATCCCGTTCCCGCTGGAATTAAACGCCCAACAATAACATTTTCTTTTAAACCTTGTAAGCTATCACTTAATCCGCGCACCGCAGCATCAGTCAGAACACGAGTTGTTTCCTGAAAAGATGCCGCAGATATAAATGATTCCGTAGCCAGTGACGCCTTAGTAATTCCAAGCAACACAGAATTGTAGCTGGCCGGAATTTTCCCTTCAGACTCCATCTTATCGTTCTCTTCCCTCATGGCAGCCCGCTCTACTTGATCACCTTTCAAGAAGCCAGTATCTCCGGACGCAGTAATTTCAACTTTTCTAAGCATTTGACGAATGATGGCTTCAATATGCTTATCATTAATCTTCACACCCTGCAGACGGTAGACGTCTTGAATTTCCTTGACCAGATAGTTCGCCAACTCCTCAATTCCTCTTAATCTGAGAATATCGTGCGGAGTCAACTCACCTTCTGCAATCGTCTCACCTTTTTCTACATACTCACCCTCAAAAACGGTAATATGTCGCCATTTAGGTATTAACGTTTCGATTTGCTCACCAGCAGGATCCGTTATGATAACGCGCTGCTTACCTTTTGTTTCCTTCCCGAAAGAGATCGTTCCGCTGGTTTCAGCAAGAATCGCAGGATCCTTTGTTTTACGCGCTTCAAACAAATCCGCCACACGCGGCAAACCACCGGTAATATCCCTAGTCTTGCTAGACTCTTGTGGAATTCTCGCGAGAACATCCCCAACTTTAACCTCGCCACCATCCTTGATTCCGGCGATCGCACCTGCTGGTAAGAAATATTGCGCAGGTATTTCAGTTCCAGGCAAGTAAATTGAATTTCCTTCAGCATCGAACAATCGAACCATTGGCCGCAACTCCTTACCAGCACTTCCTCGCTGCTTCGGATCAGTAACAACCAGAGAACTCAAACCAGTCACTTCGTCAGATTGCTTTTGTACAGTCACGCCATCAACGAAATCAATTAATTCGACAACACCGTCAACTTCAGTAATGACTGGATGCGTATGAGGATCCCAGTTAACGATAATATCACCCGCATTGATACGCGAACCTTCCTGCACAGAAAGTATCGCGCCATAAGGGATCTTATATCGTTCTTTTTCTCGGCCGTAATCATCGACCACGCCAACCTCACCTGACCTTGACACAGCAACCAGATTACCCTCACGGTTAACAACCGACTTCAAATTATTAAGGCGCACAGTACCCGCAGACTTAACCTGAACATTACTGATTGCCGCCGATCTCGACGCCGCACCACCAATATGGAAAGTACGCATAGTCAACTGCGTACCTGGCTCTCCGATTGATTGCGCAGCAATAACACCTACCGCTTCACCAATATTTACTAGATGCCCCCTACCTAAATCACGCCCATAACAGGCAGCACAAACACCATGCCGATTTTCACAAGTAATGATAGACCGAACCAAAACCTGATCGATACTATGGGACTCCAAAACGGATACCCAATGCTCATCCAATAAAGTACCACTAGGAGCCACTACAATATCTCCCGCTGGATCCATAATGTCATTGACCGCAACGCGACCCAACACCCGCTCTGATAAAGGCTCAACGACGTCCCCCCCCTCAATAATAGGGGTCATGATC
>CANKON010000207.1 GCA_947484105.1 Methylococcaceae bacterium
CTAACGAACTTAAAACCGAAGCCTTAAAGTTCAAAAATAAAGAGTTTTTAGAAGCTGCAATGGCGGGGTCAGCGTTAATTGCGATGGCCGACGGCAAAATTTCTGCGGAAGAAAAACAAAAAATGATTAAGTTCATTGAAAATCACGATGCGCTGTCGATTTTTACTACTAGCGATGTGATTAAATCATTCCAAGATTTTGTGGGTCAACTCGAATTCGACAAAGACATAGGCGAAGCTAAAGCGTTTTTGGCATTAGGGAAAATGAAATCGAATGCGGAAGCAGGGCGTTTATTAGTCCGAATGATTATTGCGATTGCATCTTCAGACGGCGATTTTGATGCTCAGGAACAAATTGTGGCGGCTCGAATTGCCAAAGAATTGACATTAAATCCTGCTGAATTTGGTTTGTAAAATGAGCGGCACGGCTGATTTTACGGTTATCGAAAGTGAACAAGTTGCAGGTGCAATTTTCGATGTGGTGCGTTATGAAAAGCTACTGGGTTCGGATGATTTGAATGTGGCGGAAAAGATTTTTTTTGCCAATCAAGCCAACATTCATTTAAAAATGGTGCGTGTCACGTTAAATCATGGCGAATTATTGCTTGAACCCAGTGCGTTGTATTTCATGAAAGGGCGATTGGAATTGAAATCAACCACGGGCGGCGGTATTGCAAAAGGGTTGATGCGTAAATTTTTAACGGGCGAAACGCTTTTTCAATCACGCATTAAAGGTTCGGGCGAAGTCTTTTTAGAGCCCACTTTTGGACATTATTTGCTGTTCAACATTGAAAATGACGGGCTGATTTTTGATAAAAGTTCGTTTTATTGCGCGTCGGGTGGCATCGAAGTCAGCGCAAAAATGCAAAGTAATGTGTCCAGCGCATTGTTTGGCGGCGAAGGTTTTTTCCAAACGCAAGCAGCGGGCACGGGCGTTGTCGTTTTGGTGTCGCCTGTTCCTGTTGCCGAATTGGTGGTTTACGAATTGGCAGCGGGTGAAAAATTATCCGTCGATGGTAATTTCGCGTTTGTTCGTACCGCAAGCGTCAGTTTTCACGCGGAAATGTCGAGTAAATCGATTTTCGGAACGGTTGTGAGCGGTGAATTATTACTCCAAACGTTCACGGGTCCTGGCATGGTTTGGCTCGCGCCGACACAAGGCGTTTATGACAAAATGAAACGTCCTTACGGCGTCGGAAATCTCAGTCATAATCGCGGTTCAACAGGAACAAGTACGGGTGGCGGTAATATGTTGTCCGAATTTTTTGATTCCTAATTTTCACTTTTCACCTTCTTCTAAAATGCGCCTAAAAACACTTTTTCGCTTAGTTCACATTCATTGGGTTTTCATCCGTCACGGCGTAGATGAACTCGTTTTGCAAACGCCATTTATGCGTCCGATTCGGTATTTGGCGATTTTTTCGCCTTACGCACGCTTTAAAAATGACGCGGATTCACGCGGCGTTCGGATTCGCAAAACGCTCGAAGATTTGGGCGCAATTTACGTTAAATTTGGGCAAGCACTTTCAACTCGAAAAGATTTATTGCCTGACGACATTGCTGACGAGTTGGTGAAATTACAAGACCGCGTGCCACCATTTAGCGGTGATTTAGCGATTAAAGTGGTCGAAAAAGCGTTGGGAATGTCGATTAGCCAGGCGTTTGCTGAATTCGATGCTCAGCCGTTAGCCTCCGCATCGGTGGCGCAAGTTCATACAGCGAAATTGCATACAGGTGAAGAAGTCGTTGTGAAAGTGTTGCGTCCCAATATCGCGCCGCAAATTGCGTCCGACATTGGTTTGCTTTATGAATTAGCAAAATTAGCGGAACGTTTTTGGGCAGATGGAAAGCGTTTGCGCGGCACTGAAATTGTCGCTGAATTTGAAAAAACAACGTTAGATGAACTCGATTTAATGCGCGAAGGTGCGAATGCGGCAAAGTTACGCCGTAATTTTAAAGGTTCAGAGATTTTGTATGTTCCTGAAATTCATTGGGAATTTACGCGCAAAAACGTGTTGGTCATGGAACGCATTCACGGCATTCCTGTTGGCGAAATCGAACAATTAAAAGCCGCAGGTGCCGATTTTAAAAGCCTGGCAGAACGCGGCGTTGAAATTTTTTTCACCCAAGTTTTCCGCGACAACTTTTTTCACGCCGATATGCACCCAGGTAACATTTTTGTGGAATTACCTGACAAATATATTGCGGTTGATTTTGGAATTGTCGGCAGTTTGTCCGCGTCGGATCAACGTTATTTAGCGGAGAATTTCTTGGCGTTTTTCAATCAAGATTATCGTCGCGTCGCTGAAATGCACATTCAATCAGGTTGGGTATCGAGTTCGGTGCGCGTTGAAGAATTCGAGGCGGCGATTCGTAGCGTTTGTGAACCGATTTTTGAAAAGCCGCTTAAAGATATTTCGTTTGGACAAGTGTTATTAGGTTTGTTTCAAACTGCCCGACGTTTTGATATGCACGTTCAGCCGCAACTCGTTTTGTTGCAGAAAACGCTGCTCAACATCGAAGGTTTGGGACGGCAACTTTATCCCGATTTAGATTTGTGGAAAACAGCAAAACCGTTTTTAGAATCGTGGTTTCAAGAGCGTTTAAGTCCTAAAGCAAAAATTAAAAAACTCATCAAACAGCTTCCCGATTTCGCTGACCAATTTCCAGAAATTCCGTCTTTACTTTATAAAGCTCTCGATAATGCCGCGCATGCTGAGCAGCGTGCTGAAATGCAACAGCGCGAATTTGCGTTGTTGCGTCAACAAATGTCAAAACAACAACGCAGTCAATTATGGGCGATTTTGATGGGGGCGATGATGATTTGTGCGGCGATTTGGTTTCGCTAATGTTTAGCAAAGTCCGTGTGCGTGTTCGTCAAAACCATAATCGTGTGCCACAGGTATCAACATCGAAAACGTTTTTTGCATACTCAAGCGTTGTGGCTGAAGCAAATCAATAATTTCGGGACAAAAAGACGGCGTTAAACTGGCGCAAATTTCTTCATCGGTAACGGGATTAAACGCATTCAAAAAAGTTTCAAAGTTCATGACACATTCCTCAAAAAATTAAAATCAAAGGTAACAACTGAGTTATCGGCAGTCTAATGAGAAATTGTGAAAATTTAATGACGCAAAAATCGCGTTATTTTTGCTATTTTCCGACTTGCAACACGATGTAATAATCGTACTCGTCTGTGAACGTTTCTAAAACGGTATGTCCATTGATTCGACACCACGTTGGAATGTCTTGCAACACGCCAGAATCCGTACAAATAATTTCGAGAATATCACCTGCTTGCAATTTTTTTACGGCTTCTTGTGTACGAATAACGGGTAACGGACAAAGTAATCGCCGTGCGTTTAAAGTGTGTTTTTCAGTCATAAAATCAACAAACTCGGTCAGGCAGATTTTCACCCGCAAAAAACGCCGCTAAATTTGCCAA
>CANKON010000208.1 GCA_947484105.1 Methylococcaceae bacterium
AACGCCTTGCAACACGTCAATTAAATAGCCCACACCAAAATGTTGTCCCGTCCGAAATACACACGACAATGCTTGCTGCGCTGCCAACGTTCCGTCCCACGTTTTAGGCGGTTCTAAACAACAATCACAATTTCCACACGCTTTTTCTAACGTTTCACCAAAATACTGCAACAACGTTTGTCGGCGACAATGCACTTGTTCGCATAACGCCAGAATGGCATCGAGTTTGTAATTTTCTAAACTTTTATGTGTTTCGTCAGCGTCAGATTTTGCAATCCAACTTTTTAAAATCACAATATCGCCCAAACCATAAGTCATCCACGCATTTGACGGCAAACCATCTCGCCCCGCACGCCCTGTTTCTTGATAATACGCTTCAACACTTTTTGGCAAATCCAAATGCGCCACAAAGCGCACATTCG
The DNA here is from genome assembly GCA_947484105.1 of Methylococcaceae bacterium. GTDB lineage: Bacteria > Pseudomonadota > Gammaproteobacteria > Methylococcales > Methylomonadaceae > UBA10906. The sequence continues at coordinate 423 of CANKON010000208.1, forward strand.
GTTTATCAATGCCCATTCCAAACGCAATCGTGGCGACAATTACGATGCGATCTTGCGTCAAAAATTGTTGCTGATTTTTTTGCCGCACGTCAGTCGATAAACCCGCGTGATACGGCAAAGCGTTAATGCCTTTTTCATTCAACCATTCAGCAATTGAATCGACTTTTTTACGCGATAAACAATATACAATTCCCACATCGCCATCGTGATATTTTCGAATAAAATCAAGTAATTGTTGTTTATCCTTTCCCGTTTGTTTTTGCACAATTGTGTAACGAATGTTCGGACGATCAAAACCGCCGATATAAAGTGGCGCATCTTCAAGTTGCAACCGCTGTTGAATTTCAAAGCGCGTGCGTTCATCAGCGGTAGCGGTTAATGCAATGCGCGGAATGTCTGGGAATTCTTGATGCAAAATTGACAAATTCAAATAATCTACGCGGAAATCGTGTCCCCATTGTGAAACACAATGCGCTTCGTCAATCGCAAAAAGGGAAATTTTCAGCGATTTTAAAAATGCTAACGTGGTCGAAATTTTCAAGCGTTCGGGCGCGATATAAAGCAAATCGAGTTCGCCCGTCATCAATTGTTGTTCGACTTGCCGCGATTCTTGAATCGACAGCGCGGAGTTTAAAAATGCCGCTCGAATACCCAACTGTTTTAGCGCATCAACTTGATCTTGCATCAACGCGATTAACGGGGAAATCACAATGCCAACGCCTTCTCGAATCAACGCGGGGATTTGATAGCACAACGATTTTCCGCCGCCTGTCGGCATTAAAACCAGCGCGTCTTTTCCCGCAATCAAACTGTCAATAATGGCTTGTTGTTCACCCCGAAATTGATGATAACCAAACGTCGTTTTTAAAATTTTTAGCGGCTCGTCGTGCATTTTTATTCCTGTCAAACGATAATCGTTGCACAATATAGTCAATAAACGCTTATTATCAATCAACAAAAATTAGAAAAAAGGTGGTCGTGTGAATTTATTTAAAAAACTGATTTTAGCGTCGGCAATTGGTGCGTGTTTTGCCCCTGTGGTGAACGCTCAAATGACGATTGAAATTACAGAAGGTATCGAAAGTGCAACGCCGATTGCGATTGTACCGTTTGCGTCACAAGGTGCGCCGCTCGATGTGAGTAGCGTGGTGGATTCTGATTTAACGCGCAGCGGCGTTTTCAGAACGTTGTCGCCTCAACAAATGCCAGCACGTCCTACTTCGGCTGACGCAATTAACTTCCCCGATTGGCAAGCTGTTAAACAAAATTATGTTGTGATTGGACGTGTTCAACCTAATGGCGGTCAATATAGCGTTGAATTTCAATTGTTCGACGTAGCGAACGGTTCGCAATTGTTAGGTTATCGTATGGCTTCATCGGCGAACGATTTGCGTAAAACCGCGCATCATATTAGTGACATGATTTACGAAAAATTGCTCGGTAAAAAAGGTGTATTTAGTGGTCGAATTGCTTACATTACTAGCACGCGCCAAGGCGCACAAAGTACCCATAATTTAATGGTTGCCGATGCAGATGGTGCCAATGCAAAAGCGATTGCCACGTCAATTGAACCGTTAATGTCACCTGCGTGGTCGCCCGATGCAAAACGGGTCGCGTATGTTTCGTTTGAAAAAAAATCTGCTGCGATTTATATCCAAACTTTGGCAACGGGACAACGTGAACGGGTTGCAGAATTTCCTGGTATTAACGGCGCACCTGCGTGGTCGCCAGACGGTTCAAAATTAGCAGTGACGTTATCAAAAGATGGCAGCCCTGATATTTACATTTTGGATTTAGGTTCGGGTAGTGTCACAAAATTAACCAAAAATCGCGCTATCGACACCGAACCAACCTGGTCGCCTGATGGAAGTCGAATTGTTTTCACCTCAGATCGTGGTGGCAAACCGCAGTTGTATTCGATTCCTGTTCAAGGCGGTGAAGAAAAACGTATTACCTTTAGCGGCAGCTACAATGCGCGGGCAAGTTTTTCGCCCGACGGTAAATTTATTACGATGGTTCACGGAAACGGCGGCGATTATCGAATTGGCGTAATGGATGCGAATTCAAAATCGATTAGCGTCTTAACATCAGGTCCACTCGACGAATCACCAAGTTTCGCACCGAATGGCAGCATGGTTTTATATGCGTCACGCAAAGGTAGTACGGGATATTTATCTGCTGTTTCTACCGATGGAAGAATTCAACAAAAATTGGTTTTCGATAGCACCGAAGTACGCGAACCTGCTTGGTCGCCAAAGTAAAATTTTTAACCGCTCCAACGCCTTCGTATTTTGAATACAAGGCGTTTTGGCGAGGTTAAAATTATTCAAATGACACCTATTTTCTACCGCCTCGCCAAACTACGGGGACTCGCTTTTTTAGGCTTATTGCTTTTAGCATTAGGCATTTTAGGCGGCATGATTTGGCGTACACATCATCATTTCAACACAGCAATTTCTTACGTTAATTATTCGCATCGCATTCAAAATGTGTCAGTGGATTTTCAACAAGCCGTGATTGCGCGTCTCAACGACAAAGCTCCCAATCCATCATCGCAATTACTCACCACGTTGTTGTTGGAAATCGACAGTTTAATGTCTGATCGTGATTATTTGTATGAAACAACGCGCGAACATTTAGAAACGGTTCGCACTTTACTTGAGCAAAGTCAAAGCATTGATAAAAATCAGCAGCAACAAATTTTAGTTTTGGTTTTGAAATCAATGAGTGAAATTTTGGATAGCGAAACGCTGCAACGTGAGCAAATGCTGGAAGATATTAACGTTGATACCGAATCGGAATTGTATGTAGCGTTGTTGATGTTTGTGACGATTTTGTTCGGTGCGATTTTGTTTTTGAAGCAACGAATTTTGCATCCATTGAACGTATATGTATATGGACTCCTCTCATTTTGCAAGCATATTTCACATCTGGATTTAGGTACGACTGGCACACGTATATTCGGTTTTTTGTGAGCTTTTGCTCTAACCATAATGGGCTATTCGCACGTTTGC
>CANKON010000209.1 GCA_947484105.1 Methylococcaceae bacterium
AAGCTGTTTTAATCACGCATAACGAAACGTCAACAGGTGTCACGTCTGATATTGCTGGCGTTCGCAAAGCGATGGACGCGGCAAATCATCCTGCGTTTATGTTTGTTGATGGCGTAAGTTCCGTTGCGAGCATTGAGTTCAAAATGGACGAATGGGGCGTTGACGCGATTATCAGCGGTTCACAAAAAGGTTTCATGTTGCCAGCAGGTGGCGCGTTTTTAGGTTTCAGCGCGAAAGCCTTGAAAGCCGCTGAAACATCAACGTTTCCACGTTGTTTCTTGGATTTAAAAGACCAAATCACTAACAATGCCACGGGTTACACACCTTACACGCCAAATTTACCAATTTTATACGGCTTGCGTAAATCGTTGGATATGTTGTTTGCCGAAGGTTTAGACAATGTCTATGCACGTCATTTCCGTTTAGGTGAAGGTGTTCGTCGTGCCGTTGCAGCATGGGGTTTAACGACTTGCGCTCATGAGGGTTTCCATTCAAATACCGTGACAGCCGTTGTTGTGCCAGCCGATAAAGATGCGCGTGAAGTGATTGGCACAGCGTTTAATCGTTACAACATTTCACTCGGTGGTGGTTTATCAGAAGTGATGGGTAAAGTGTTCCGTATCGGTCACATGGGCGATATGAATGACGTGTCGATGCTGGGTGCAATTGCGGGTGCTGAAATGGCAATGTTAGATTGCGGTTTTGACATTAAAGCGGGTAGCGGTGTAGGTGCTGCGATTGAGTATTATCGTTCGACGGCGGCGAAATAAATAACGTATAAAGCGTTACGCTTGATCAAACAAAAGCCCGTTTCTGAAAAGAAACGGGCTTTTTTAATTACGACGGGCAGTTTTCAGAAAGTCGTCGCAATGCTAACCATTGCAATGCAATAACGGGAATTGCCGAATCAATTTGATTATTCAGCACCATTTCATAAGCTTTTGAAAAAGGCACCGCACGCACCAAAATATCTTCATTTTCTTCGGGAACACCGTGAATGCCGCCGATATTTTCACTGTCCACAAACCCACAAAATAACGTAATGCGTTCAGATGAACCGCCTGGCGATAAATAAAAAGTGTTAATTTTAATCAACTCTAAAATTTCACAACCCGCTTCTTCAAGTGATTCACGTCGTGCCACTTCTTCAGGTGTTTCACCGTCTTCCATAATACCCGCCACAATTTCAATTAACCACGGCGTGTTAATCGGATTTTCAATCGCACCAACTCGAAATTGCTCAATCAATATCACTTCATCGCGTTTGGGGTCGTACAAAATTACTGCGACGCAATTATTACGCACAAATAATTCACGGTTAATTTCACCACTCCACCCACCGCTAAATAATGTGTGCTGCAAATGGTATTTTTCCATGCGAAAAAAACCGTTGTACACCGTGTCCCGCTTTAGAATTTTCACATCTTTTTTCATGTTACAATCACGCCATTCAAAGGTTTTAAAGGAATAGAGATGTCGAACAATAGACCAATGTCACCCCATTTACAAATTTACAAATTACCGATTACAGGCATTATTTCGATTACACATCGAATTACAGGCATCTGTTTAACCGTCGGTTTAATCGGTTTAGTTTTGATGTTGGTGCAAATCAAAAATGGCATGTTGTCCTATTTAGAAATGCAAACGTTGTTACATACGTTTCCCATGGAAATTATTGTAATCGGCTTTATTTACGCGCTGATGTTTCATTTATGTCATGGCGTGCGGCATTTGGTTTGGGATATTGGCAAAAGTTTTTCGCGTGAAACACTCACTCAATACGCGCAATGGGAACTTTCCGTGTCATTTTTGTTAACTATTTTGACCATTTTGGTGTTGTTATGAAAGCCTCGAAACATTGGACGTTGCAACGTTTGACGGCAATTTTATTGCTACCTTTATCCTATTGGATCTTGGAATTTTTACGCTTCGCACTTAACGCAAATTATTTTGAAATCATCGAATGGCTTTCTGCTCCATTAAATAAAATGGCGCTAATCGCTTGGTTTTTAGTCGTTTTCTATCATGCCACCATTGGCTTACAAGTCGTTTTAGAAGATTACATTTCAAACACGCAGAAACAATTGGCAGCGATTTGGACGGCGCATTCTATTTTTGCGGGTTTAGGATTAAGTGCGGTGATTTTGTTACTTCAAATACGGTGAAATATGAACATTAAAACCCCCGCATTTATTATCGATGAAGCACAATTGGTCGCAAATTTAACAAAACTCGCAGACATTCGGAAACAATCGGGTTGTAAAGTGCTTTATGCGATGAAAGCACTGCCTTGCTCGCGTGTGTTAGAAATTGCAAAGCCGTTTGTTGATGGTTTTGCGGTGAGTTCATTATTTGAAGCTCAACTCGCACAAGAAATTTTAGGCGAAAGTGGTGAAATTCATTTAACAACGCCCGCGTTAATTGCTGAAGAATTATATGAATTAACCACATTGTGTTCGCACATCAACTTTAATTCACTTACGCATTACGAGCATTATTCACCCATTGTTCGCACGCAAACTTCGATGGGTTTGCGGGTGAATCCTAAACTTTCATTTTTAAAAGATGATCGTTTTAATCCTTGTCGGCGTTATTCAAAATTAGGCGTTGATATTGATACGCTGTGGAAATCAAATTGTTTGGAATCGCAGCAAATTAGCGGTTTGCACTTTCACACTGTTTTTTCAGCGACTGATTTCACGCCACTGATTCAAACGATTGAAAAACTACGCCATTATTTTGGAACACGACTGGAAAAACTACATTGGCTGAATTTTGGTGGCGGTTATTTGTTCCACAGCATTTCAGATTGTCAGCCCTTTATTGATTTGGTAATTCAATTACGGCGTGAATTAAACGTCGCTATCTATATTGAAATTGGAAAGGGTGTCGTTGGAAATACCGCGAAAATGGTCGCTAGCGTGATTGATATTTTTGAAAGTGACGGCAAAACAATTGCCATTTTAGATACCTCAATTAATCACAATCCTGAAGTATTTGAATATCAGCGTTCCCCTGAAATTTTAGAACACGATGTAAAAGGCACAAACAGCGTTATTTTAGCGGGTGGAACGTGTTTAGCGGGCGACGTTTTTGGCGAATACCAGTTTAAACATCCGTTACAACTCGGTGATAAAATCACGTTTAATAATGTAGGTGCGTACACGTTAGTTAAGGCAAATCGCTTCAACGGGCATAATTTTCCGACAATCTATTTGCAACATGAAAATGGCGAATTGAAATTGCTTAAAAGCCACACCTATAACGATTATCAGCAACAATGGCAATGAATGTTTAATTGCCCGACTTCATCAAAATCACTTCATAATTTTCTAAGCAAATTTTAATAAAAATGACTCTTATACAAAAACGTTTCGCCGATATTTTTGGTGTTTTACCTCAAAATGAACAAAACATAT
>CANKON010000210.1 GCA_947484105.1 Methylococcaceae bacterium
AATAGTGTCATTACCTGCACCACCGGTAATGGTACTGCTACCCGCACCACCGGTAATAACGTCAGCACCGGCATCACCGGTAATAACGTCAGCACCACCACCCGATGTAATAGTGTCATTATCTGCACCACCGGAAATAGTACTGTTACCCGCATCACCGGTAATAACGTCAGCACCGGCATCACCGGTAATAACGTCAGCACCACCACCAGACGCAATCGTATCGGCACCTGCACCACCAATAATGGTATCAGCTGCTAAACCACCTGTTAGGTCGTCAGCACCGTTAGCACCATCGATTACTGATCCAAAGTCAGCGCCGGTGAAAGTATCAACAATCGTGCTACCGGTGAAATTAACCGCGTGAGCAATGCCAGCAGCCGTAGCAACAGTGCTGTCCATCGATGGCGCCATTGTTAATGTGCTTAAATCAATTGCAGTTGTAGAAGGAGTTACTGTTAGCGTTAAGATGTCAGTAGCAACTGGCGCAGAACCCAAAATAGCATAGGTTTTGCCACTAATGTCGGTGTCTTTGAAGGTAACGACACCCGTCATCTGGATGTTTTCTAAGCCAGTTAAGCTCAAACTATTGTAAGCACTTAAATTAGCACCGGTTACTAAGGTTAAGGTATCGGTGCCAGCACCAAAATCGACCGCAAACTGAGATGCCGCAGTCGTTACCGCAGCGCCTAGGTTAAGGTTATCGTTACCCGCACCTAGAGCATAGGCCAACTGTTCTGCTGAACCAGCAGAAAGAGACATATCGATAGTATCAATACCCGCACCCGTTGTTATGGTGTGCGTACCAGCTATTACCGCAGCAGTATAGGTAATAGTATTATTACCTTCACCCGCATTAATGGTTGAATTAGTCGTAGTATTAGCAATGCTAATAACATCATTACCCACTGTACCGGTAATCGCCGTTGCAACAGTTCCTGCCGTAGTGTAAGTCAAAGGACCTGTGATACCCGAGGCATTGAGTGAGGAAACACCCACAACAGAAGTCGCCACCAAAGAACCCGCGCCAGCTACCGTTAAGGTATCCACTATATTAGCTTGTACTAATGCGGTTACTGTTGTGTTTGCTAAAATGTTTAGCGTGGTATTACCTGCATAGCCCAAAGACGCAAGTGTAGTCGCTGTAGCCGCTGCATTGACAGTCAAGGTAGAAAGGGCAGTAGCGGTCAAAATATCACCAGTTCCTACGCCAGCGCCAGTAGAATTGCTAATGTTTACCGTTGCCACATTTGTCGTACCGACTTTACCTGCGATGACAACATCTGTTTGGGTCCCGGTCATATTGACAATGCCTGACCTGTAGTTGTTCAAAGTCAACGCAAAAGCACTAGAACTAGCATCAGTAATAGTGTTGGTTGATAAAGTGACAGTTGACATGTCAAATGCCGTAGCAGCACTAACAGTAGTGAATAACAAAGAACCTGCTTTAATAGCCGTATTAAATAAAGCAGTACTTACTGCATCGCCTGCTAATGTCACAACACCTACACCAGCACTGTTAAAAGTACTTTTAGTAGCAGCACCAACAGTATAAGCTAATGTGGCAGTCAAATCTTTAGTCGCAGTAACCGCTACAACACCATCAGTTGCAGCTGTACCCGTGTTATCAATTGTTAAAGCAACATCGTTATTTGCTATTAAAACTGCATTTGTACCCAATTTAGTACTAGAAACATTTGAAGTTGTAATATCAGCAGCGGTAGCCGTACCTAAATTAACCACACCAGACATTAAGCCGACGATAGTCGGATTAATAACACCTGCGTCCAGTGTAATATTGTTGTTGCCAGCCGCAGTTACGGTTAACAGACCATCTGTCGATGCATTTGTTAATTTAGCTGTGATTGTTGTTGCACCTTTAACATTAGACGCATCAAATGCAGCACCAATCAAACCAGAGTAAGTGTAGTTAATGTTTTCGACGTTAATAATAGTTGCCGCTACAGGCGCATCAATAGCCGTTGCTGTGATATTTAAGATATCGTTGTCTGTTGTGCTTACATCTATAATGGTGTCTGCCGCTTGCAATGTTCCTGTTGCAGACGTCCATGTTTCAGAGACCATTGTACCGGTAAAGGTATCAGTACCTGCAGTCAATGCGAATCCTGTCGTTGTAATTACACCCACTGGCACTGCATAATTGGGTGTACCGGTTGCTGTTGTTGAACCGGTAGGTAATGTAGCTACGCCCAATGTTGCCGCGAATGCAGCATAAGTTGTGTTTGGCGTTGTTGCAATATCATTCGACGTAGCGTTAGCACCAATGTCAAATTTGAAAGAAGCTGCGCCGAGAATTTGAATTTGTGCACCGTTAGACAAAGTCAATTGTGCAGCATTCGCTAAAAAAGTACTAGAAGCAATAGTTAAACCATCGGCTAATTGAATTTTGTTAAGACCTTCCGTATCAGTGATTGTGATAACAGCAAACGCTGGAATAAGGTTGGTTATAATGTATGTATCATTTCCTTGCCCACCACGATAATCGACACCTGGTGCGGTCGGAATGATAAAGTCATCTGAACTTGTACCTGCAAATGTAGCCATGATTTTGAATCCTTTGAAGAAAAAATGAAAGTGCTACAATTCGATATTTCTCACCGTAGCACTAATTTGTAAGCTAATTAAGCCGTAGTTTCTAAAACAATTGTTGCCAAAGCGCTATCTAAAACGCCAACGAGGGTTACACCACCTAACACGGCTGCAAAAGGATCTACGTAGATACTCGTGTTAATGTTAAATGGGTTTTCAGCAATTACAACACCTGGTAACGCCATAAATTGCGCTTCAGTGTAAACAGTACCGGTATTAACATCGTTGAATATCAATTTGTCATGCGCTACATCAAATCCAGTAATACTAACTTCACTCGAAGTAACTGCTTTAGTTGGACGTCCGCCAATCATTTGGAAATCAAACACAAAGGCTTCTGCTACAGGGTTAGCTGTTACAGGTGCATATAGCAATGGAACTATTGTGTAGCCACCTGGAACCGAGGTATCGTTAACAACAACAGTAGCTGTCGCTGCATGACCGTCTAAAGTAACGGCCAATGTTTCCGCACCTTCAGTAGTCAGATCGTTAGCTAAAGCAACACTAATGAGTGCAACACCAGCGGTCACTGTAGTGGTACCGGTTAACAAGCCACCGGTAATATCGGCTGCAGTAATACCTAAACCTGATAAGGTGTAAGGCAACACAGTACCATCGGCTACATTAGTAGTTGTTATCCCAAAGCTTGCCGTTGCACCTTCATTTACAGAAGTGGCAGTCGTCGTTATTGCATAGGTAGGAGCCGCCGATGACGTATCGGTAACAACAACATTAGCTGTCGCTGCTGCATGACCGTCTAAAGTAACGGCCAATGTTTCCGCGCCTTCAGTAGCCAGATCGTTAG
>CANKON010000211.1 GCA_947484105.1 Methylococcaceae bacterium
CACGCATCACGATTACGTCTTCGCCGTCGATTTTGACTTCGTTGCCAGAGTATTTGCCGAATAACACTTTGTCGCCGATTTTGACGTGCATTGGGTGGATTGAACCGTTGTCTAAAACTTTGCCTGCACCAATCGCTAAAACTTCGCCTTGGCTTGGTTTTTCAGCCGCTGAACCTGGTAAAACGATACCGCCAGCAGTTGTAGTTTCTTCAGCAACACGTTTAACGATAACGCGGTCGTGTAATGGGGTAATTTTCATGTAAAACTCCTAAGATAGATTAAAATAAAAAAATCCTACGTTTGTAGGGAAACTTTTGAACCACTTTCTGCCAATCTAAAAACCATGAATGACAACCAACTTCTGCGCTACAGCCGCCAAATCATGCTTCCTCAAATCGACATTGACGGGCAACTTAAATTGCTTAATGCCAAAGTCTTAATTGTTGGAGCAGGCGGTTTAGGTTCACCCGTTGCAATGTATCTTGCGGCGGCGGGTGTCGGTCATTTGGTTATTTATGACGATGACAGCGTGGATTTGTCTAATTTACAACGGCAAATTATTCATCACACCGCAGATATAGGGGTGGCAAAAGTCATTTCAAGTGCGAACACGCTAAAAAATTTAAATCCAGATGTAAAAGTAACCGCTGTAAAAGCAAAACTCGAAGGTGAAACACTTGAAAATGAAGTCAAAAACGCCGATGTCGTTTTAGATTGCAGTGATAATTTTGCGACACGTTTTGCGATTAACGCGGCGTGTGTTCGACAAAAAACGCCTTTAGTTTCAGGCGCGGCAATTCGTTTTGAAGGACAAGTGTCAGTTTTCACGCCGAGTAAAAATGAAAGTCCGTGTTACAACTGTTTATATCAAAGCGATGGCGAAGAATTACAAACCTGTTCAACAAATGGTGTAATTTCGCCAATCGTCGGAATTGTGGGAAGTATTCAAGCGTTAGAAGCCATTAAATTGATTTGTGGAATTGGCGAAACATTGACAGGGCGATTACTTGTCATTGATGGGCTAACAATGGAATTTAATACGTTGAAATTACGAAAAAATCCACATTGTATGACGTGTTCGAAGTGATAAGATAACCGATTATGCAACGTTTTTTTTATTTTTAACTCTGGAGAAAATCGTGTTTAGAGGCACAACAATTTTATCCGTTCGCCGCGACGGTAAAGTCGTCATTGGCGGCGACGGTCAAGTTACGATGGGTAACACGGTAATGAAAGGCAACGCTCGCAAAGTACGTCGTTTATATCATGACAAAGTAATTGCAGGCTTTGCAGGCGCAACGGCTGATGCGTTCACGTTGTTTGAACATTTTGAAGGCAAACTTGAAAAGCATCGCGGCAATTTAACTCGTGCTGCCGTTGAAATGGCAAAAGATTGGCGCACCGACCGTGCATTACGTAAATTAGAAGCACTTTTAACGATTGCAGATTCTAAAACTTCTTTGATTATTTCGGGAACAGGTGACGTAATTGAACCCGAATCTGAATTTGATTTAATGGCAATTGGTTCAGGCGGTTCATTTGCTCAAGCGGCAGCGCGGGCATTGCTTGAAAATACCAATTTAAGTGCGCGTGAAATTGTTGAACGCTCGCTCAATATCGCTGCTGATATTTGCATTTACACCAATCACAATTTGCGTATTGAAGAACTCGATACTGAAATCAAAGAGTAAAAATATGACCGAAATGACACCCAAAGAAATTGTTAGCGAATTAGACAAACACATTATTGGACAAGCCAGCGCGAAACGTTCCGTCGCGATTGCGTTGCGAAATCGTTGGCGCAGACAACAAATCACAGGCACGTTGCACGACGAAATCACGCCGAAAAACATTTTGATGATTGGACCAACGGGCGTGGGAAAAACAGAAATTGCCCGTCGTTTGGCGAAATTAGCCAATGCGCCATTCATTAAAATTGAAGCCACAAAATTTACCGAAGTCGGTTACGTTGGACGCGATGTTGAATCGATAATTCGTGATCTAGCAGACACCGCCGTCAAAATGACCCGCATGGCTGAAATGGAAAAAATGCGCGTTAAAGCCATTGAAAATGCTGAAGAGCGGGTTTTAGATATTTTGATTCCGCGTGCCGAAGGTTGGTCGTCTGACGATTCGCCGAATGGCGATGCGACTCGTGAGAAAATGCGTTTGAAATTGCGTAACGGTGATTTGAACGACAAAGAAATTGAAGTTGAAGTTCATGTCGGTGCGATTGGTGTCGAAATTATGGCTCCGCCTGGCATGGAAGAAATGACCAGTCAATTGCAGGGAATGTTCCAAAGCATGGGACGCGAAAAAACCAAACCGCGCAAAATGAAAATCAGCAAAGCGTTGGAAGTTTTGCAAGAAGACGAAGCTGAAAAGTTAATTAACGAAGACGATATTCGTTTAAAAGCCATCGAATCGGTTGAACAAACAGGTATCGTGTTTCTGGATGAAATTGACAAAATTTGTAAACGCTCTGAACACGGTGGGGGCGGTGGTGAAGTATCTCGCGAAGGCGTGCAACGTGATTTATTGCCACTCGTCGAAGGCAGCACCGTTAGCACAAAATATGGGATGATTAAAACCGACCACATTTTGTTTATTGCGTCGGGCGCATTTCATGTCGCAAAACCGTCGGATTTAATTCCTGAATTACAAGGGCGTTTCCCGATTCGTGTGGAACTTAGCGCATTGTCGGCTGATGATTTTGTGCGAATTTTGACCGAACCGAATGCGTCATTAACTGAGCAATATACAGCTCTTTTGGCAACCGAAGGTTTGGAATTAACCTTTACCGAAAACGGTATCAAACGCATTGCAGAAATGGGTTGGGAAGTGAATGAACGTACTGAAAACATTGGCGCACGTCGTTTGCATACGATGCTTGAAAAATTGCTCGAAGAAATTTCGTTTGAAGCTAGCGACATGACAGATAAAAAAGTCGTGATTGATGCAGCGTATGTGAATAAATATCTGACTGAATTAGTAGCTGACGAAGATTTGAGCCGCTATATTTTGTGATTGTTTGACATAAAATATCGCGCAATTAGATAACTAAATACTTTTAAATCAAAAGGTTCAAGGCGAAAAGTCAATTTTCACCTTGAACCTTTTGCCATTTTAATTTTTACTTTCAAAACCTGAATAGAGGAACCATGACACAAAAAACTTTAACACTTGGCATTGCTGGGTTTTCTTACGCCGATTTGTACAACACAAACCGTTTAAACGACTTACTTTCAACGTTTGATGATTCGCTGAAATATCACGATGCTGATTTGTACGAAAATTACATTTCGTATCGCAACACGCAAGGCGCGGATTTATCGCCTGAACAACAATCAGCCATGCTGGTTCAAGTCGCGCCATTCGTTGGAAAATTTGTCGCCAAATTGTTCAATGTCGAA
>CANKON010000212.1 GCA_947484105.1 Methylococcaceae bacterium
CTCATCGCGCAATGCTAAAACAGCGGCGCGTAAGTATTCGGTCAACTCCACGAAATCATTTTCGGCTTCTTCATCTTCTAATTCAATGTCAGTGTCAAGTTTGGTAATTTCTGCAACATCTTTGAGGATTTCTTGGGTTTGTTGTGAAAATTTTGTCGTCGTATTTGCCAACCCCACACCGAATAAAAAGCCTTTACACCATTGACGTAACGCATCAACCCGTTCGATTAAATCGGATTCCTCATCTTCGGGTAAAAATAATTCAAACTCAAATTCGTCATCTTGCAACACGTCTTGTGTGTCGTCGAATAAACCGAGTAATTCTATTTTGTGTTCTTGGCTTACTGGTGGAGTATTTTGTAACAATTCGCCCAACCAGCGTTCGTTGCTGAATTGTCCATTTACCGCTAATAATCCACTCGCCATGCCGTGAGCTTCGGCGGCAGATAATTCTCCATCGTACTGAACTAAAATTGCGTCAATTATTGTGTAACTCATTTTTTCTCCATTCAATAATGTAGGTTAATACTGGCTTATGCTACCATTGTTCACCGTCTTAATGACCGCTTCATATAAAAGTTTAAACAACCTAACAACCAAATAACAAAGCAATGAAACCGAACGTATCTTATCCTGCTCAAGAATTAAAATCCCTCGAAACCAAACTTGACGTATTGATTGACGAATACCAACACATCAAAGTTGAAAATGTTTCTTTGAAAACAAAACAAGATGCTTTGGTGCGTGAAAAAGCGAAATTACTCGAAAAAACAACGCTTGCTCGCACGCAAGTTGAAGCGATGATTTCCAGATTAAAAGCAATGGAGCAAAATTCATGAGTAGCAAAAAAACCGTCACACTGTCTATTTTGGGCAAAGAATACAAAATTGCCTGTGACTTTGAAGAAGAAGAATCGCTTATCGAATCGGCAAAACAATTACACGAAAAAATGTCGAAAATTCGCAATTCGGGCAAAATTCCTGGCGACGACAGAATTGCGGTCATGGTTGCGTTAAATATCGCGCATGAATTGCAAATTCTCAAAGATGAGAATTTGAAATTAAACCAAAATTTGAACGAATGTTTATCAAATATGCGTCAAAAAATAGAAAACGTTTTAGAAAATGACTAAAGCCGCTTAAACTATCACGGTATTTCCTGCGGCGTTTGAGAGTGTTCTGGGTGTTTCCTGAACCTATATTACCCTCGGGAATGGGTGTTCAGTCATGGCGTGCAGGCTTATCTTCGTATAAGTAGCCCAATTAACAGACCTCGTTCCCCCTTGAACCTTCGGTTCATGGACGAAAGGACACGGCGGCGCAGGTGGGAAATACCAATTGTTTTCACACAATTGCCTTCACCTCGCTCATGCCTTCACAAAATCGCTCTACCTTCCTAATTATTTTATTCGCCAGCACCTTATTTTCCAGTGCATTATTGATGTTTGTGTTGCAACCGCTGTTTGGCAAATTACTTTTGCCATTGCTTGGCGGCACGCCTGCTGTGTGGAATAGTTGTATGGTATTTTATCAAAGCGTGTTGTTTTTGGGTTATTTGTACGCGCATTTGCTCGGCACACGCTTAAATTCAAACGTACAAATCACCGTTCATTTAGCCGTTATTGGATTGAGTTTTTTCGCGTTACCTGTTGGCTTACCTGAAAATTTGTTGCCACCGACCGAAACAAATCCAACATTTTGGATTTTTTCAACACTTGCATTAGCAATTGGTTTACCATTTTTTATCCTTTCAACTACCGCCCCATTGATTCAAAAATGGTTTGCTCACGTCGGACATAAAGATAGCACAGACCCTTATTTTCTGTATGCCGCCAGCAATACAGGCAGTTTGGTTTCGTTACTCAGTTATCCATTTTTAATTGAACCCGAATTAGGACTTGCCGACCAACAATCTGATTGGACACTGGGTTATGTGGTTTTATGTTTGTTGATTGCAAGTTGTGGTTTTGTGTTGTGGAAAAATTATCAATCGATTGAGAGCGAAAACGTTCCAACATCTTCACCTCACGCGCCACAGTTAT
The DNA here is from genome assembly GCA_947484105.1 of Methylococcaceae bacterium. GTDB lineage: Bacteria > Pseudomonadota > Gammaproteobacteria > Methylococcales > Methylomonadaceae > UBA10906. The sequence continues at coordinate 2,042 of CANKON010000212.1, forward strand.
CGTGGAAAACTCAATTTTATTGGGGCGCACTCGCTTTTGTACCGTCGAGTTTGTTGCTTGGTTTGACGAATTTTATCAGTACCGATATTGCGTCTGTTCCTTTGCTTTGGATTATTCCGCTGACGGTTTATTTGCTTTCATTTGTAATTGTCTTTTCGCGTTGGAACGATAAAAGTCATGCGTGGCTTGTGCGTTTGCAACCAATTTTCTTAATTCCATTCGTGGCGTATGCGTTCATCAATCCAGCCGATTTGCCGTATTGGATGTATTTATTTTTTCACGTTATCGCATTTTTCTTTGCGATTATGGTCTGCCACGGTGAACTTGCCGCGCAACGTCCACACAGCGCACATTTAACGACCTATTATCTAATCATGTCGTTTGCGGGAATGCTGGGCGGAATGTTCAATACGTTCGTTGCGCCATTTATTTTTAATGGTATTTACGAATATCCATTGATGATTATCGCGGCGTTATTATTGCGTCCGAGTTTGAAAAAATTCTCTTTGCCCGAAATTGGAATGCAATTGATTGACCCGTTGTTATTGCTGGCAATTGGCGTAGGTATTTATTTCAGCGTTGAAAATTTAATCGGTTATTTCGATGGCATTGCCATCAGTCTAATTTTACTCACGATTGCCGTATATTTCTTACGTCAGCGCGTTATTGCCTACGCAGGTTTAGTTGGCGTAATTATTATGTCAGCGATGGTTGTGCATCATTCTGAAAGTCACACGCTTATGCAAGAACGTACTTTTTTTGGCGTGATGGCGGTGCGTGAAAGTGTGTTGACAGACGAAAAAGATCAAGCCGAAACCTATCATGAATTATTTCATGGCACGACTAAACACGGTGCACAGCGTTTGATTCCAACCGAAAGTAAAACGCCTCTCACTTATTACAGTCGCCCAAGTCCGATGGGACAATTATTTAAAACGTTTGATGCTCAAAATGAAAATTGGAATATCGGCGTAGTCGGTTTAGGAGCAGGCGCGTTGACGTGTTATGCGAAACCGTCGCAAACGTGGACGCTTTATGAAATTGACCCGATTGTGGTCGATATTGCTAAAAATTCGGCATATTTCAGTTATTTAAGCCAATGTGCGCCGAATGCCATTTCAGAAATCGGCGACGCGCGTTTGTCGCTTCAAAATAAACCTGATGGCACATTTAATTTATTGATGATGGATGCGTTTAGTTCGGATGCTGTACCGACGCATTTATTGACGCGAGAAGCGATTGAACTATATTTCAAAAAATTAAAACCGAACGGAATTTTGGCGTTTCATATTACGAATCGGCATTTGTTGTTGAAAAAGGTGGTTTCGATTCATGCAGAACAAATGCACCTTGCGGCATTGATTAA
>CANKON010000213.1 GCA_947484105.1 Methylococcaceae bacterium
CCTTTGAATTAGTTGGGCAATCAATAGAAATGCTAATTCCGATGCGATTCCGTCAGCGTCATCCCCAACTTCGAGAATCGTATTGCAAAGCACCTTATCCGCGTGCGATCGGGAAATTTCCCAATGTATTTGCATTGCGTAAAGATGGCAGTGAGGTGGATGTCGAAATTAGTTTGAGTCCGATTCAAGTGGAGGATGGGTTTTTATTTGCGAGTTCTTTACGTGATACGACTGTGCGTAGACAATTTGAAGCAGATTTGAAGGCCAGCGAAGAGCGATTTCGTTTAATGGCGAACTCTTCGCCAATTATGATTTGGATTACGGACGAAAAAGGGTTTCCCACATTTTCCAATCAAGCATGGTTCAATTTTGTTGGCTTAAAATTATCTGATGGGCTTACACATGAAAAATGGCGTGAATTGGTTCACCCTGATGACATGAAGTTAGCTTTTACAGACTATTACAAAAATATTCAGGCAAAAGAACCGATTTCGGCTGAATACCGTTTGCGTCATGAGAGTGGCGAATGGCGGTGGGTTTTTGATCAAGGTGTACCGATGTTTAATGAGTTTGGTGTTTTCATTGGTTATATCGGTTCTTTGATTGATATTACAGAGCGAAAATTAGCCGAAACCGAATTACGAATTGCTGCCATTGCGTTTGAATCGCGCGAAGCAACCGTTGTGACGAATGCCAATACCATTATTTTGCGTATCAATACCGCGTTTACTGAATTGACAGGTTATTCCGCCGAGGAATGTATCGGGCAGAAAATCAATTTTTTCCGTTCAGGGCATCATGATAAAGCGTTTTACACAGAGATGTGGGATGTTATAAATCATGAGGGGACTTGGCAAGGTGAAATTTGGGATAGGCGCAAAAATGGTGAAGTGTATCCAAAATGGTTAACGATTACAGCTGTGAAAAATAAAGTGGGCGAAGTAACACATTATGTCGGATCACAAGCCGATATTACCGAGCGCAAAGCTACCGAAAAAATGATGTGTGATTTAGCTTATTACGATCCCCTGACAACATTACCGAATCGCCGTTTATTGTATGACCGAATCGAATACAGCATTGCCATTGCTCAACGCCAGAAAAAAAAATTAGCTGTTCTAATGTTAGATTTAGACAGATTTAAAGCGGTAAATGATAGCTTTGGACATTTGGCAGGAGACGAATTATTACAACAAGTTGCCCTTCGATTGAGTGCGTGTTTGCGTGAGTCGGATACTGTGGCGCGTTTAGGGGGGGATGAGTTCGTTATTTTATTAGAAAATATCACGCAACTTAGTGATGCGTCGTTAATTGCCGAAAATGTCATTACGGCGTTAAGCACTTCTTTTAATCTTACTCAAAACGAGAACGTTTCTATCGGAACTAGCGTAGGAATTAGTCTTTATCCGCAAGATGGCGATAATCCCATCACGTTAATTGCAAATGCGGATGCAGCGTTATATCAAGCGAAATCTAACGGTCGCGGTTGTTTTGTGTATTTTTCAAAATTAGGATTAAAAGAATGAAAGCATCAGGTCAATTTGTAGAATTCAACTTTATTACTCGAGTAGTAAAGCGAATTTTACCGAATACACAAACTGTTTCATTAGCGATTATTTTGCTCGTGAGTTTTGTACTCATTTACTCGCTATCAGATTTATTGATGCCTGTTTTTGTGTCGATTGGCGTTGCGTATTTACTTGAAGGCATTGTGCAAAAAATTGAAAATCAAAATGTGCCGCGTTTTCCAGCGGTCATGATTGTATTTTCGTTATTTGTCACGAGCTTGGTTTTTTTGCTGTTTATTTTGATTCCTATTATTTCACAACAAGCTGTCGAACTGGTGCAGCAAATTCCAGATATTATCAGCCACGCACAAACGGGCATTATGAAATTGCCTAAACTGTATCCGAAATTAGTTTCTGAAACTAAAATCCAGGAAATCATTCATGTTGCTCAAACAGAATTATTAAGTTATAGCCAACGTTTGTTATCCGTTTCAGCGGCATCGGTGATGGGGTTAATTAGCGCGATGATTTACTTATTTTTAGTACCGATGATGGTTTTTTTTCTATTGAAAGATAAAGAATTGCTGATGTCATGGTTTATGCAATTTTTACCTAAAGAAAGACATTTAAGTGTCGATGTATGGCATGAAGTCGATACGCAAATTGGAAATTATGTACGCGGAAAAGTGTCTGAGGTCTCAATTTTGTGCGCTGTGAGTTATGTGACTTATGCCGTAATGGACTTGAACTACGCGCTGTTATTGGCTGTGTTAATGGGATTGCAAGTGATTTTGCCATACATTGGCGCAACATTGGTTACGTTTCCTGTTTTAGGTGTGGCATATTTTCAATGGGGCATTAGTAATGATGATTTTATGGCGATTGTGATTGCTTACGCGATTATTCAAGCCGTTGATGGTGTATTATTAGTCCCGTTACTTTTTTCAGAGGCGGTCAATTTGCACGCTATTGCCATTATCGTAGCGATTTTATTTTTTGGCGGATTGTGGGGTTTTTGGGGCGTATTTTTGGCCATTCCACTTGCTACTGTTGTAAAAGCTGTTTTAACGGCTTGGCCGCGCCAAAATAACACAATCTGATTTTATTAACTTAAATTTTAGAGGTAATCAAGATGATGAGTGTATCTGCTGTAAGTTCAAATACCATTGCCCAAATGCTTGCGGCGATGAATAACCCACAACCCGCTAACCTTAATGTTGGAACACCAAATAGCGTAGCTTCTTCGAGTACAACAAGTGTCGCAGTAGGCTCAAGCGTAGCGTCGGGTTCAGTTGACGCAGTTGTGTAAATTATAAGAAATAGCGCGACCGTAAAAAGTCGCGCTTTTGATATTTATTCTTGTATTTTAAAGCAATGCACCCAGGCGGACGCATCATCATTCCATTCCATTCCGCCGTGCATTCGCAAAATTAAATCGCGATACATTTCCAGACTTGGATAACCTTCAGCCTGAGCATCAGCGTCTGTCATATCGCCTAAACGTTGTTGATAAAGATCTGTAACGACAAACGTTTTACCTTCCAATTCAAACGTTTCATTGGGATAACCATAAACACCGTTGCGACGTTGTTGCGTTTTGCGTCCAGCGATTGTGGCTTGGACAAGTTTTTCATGTGTGACAAGGCGTTCAATTGAACAGGTTTTTTCAGGATAATCCATTTTTTAATTCCAAAATTGAGTGAATAAAGTGGCATTGTGACTGAAAAACGCGATTTCTAAAAATCCAATTGCGCCCAATCAAATAATTCACCAGGATCAGTTTTTCTATTGGGTGCAATATCAGAATGTGCGGCAATGTTCGTTAAAGTTGGATATTTTTTTTGCAAAGCTTGAATGACTTCGTTTAATTTCTGATATTGGAAATTCGTATAAG
>CANKON010000214.1 GCA_947484105.1 Methylococcaceae bacterium
TACGGGCAAGTCAATGTAGAAGTGCTGCCAAATGATTATGTGCGAAATGACAAGGCTCGTTATTTCGGTTCGTTCAAAAACACCACAAAATTTACCGATAAAATTCACGCCAACGTCGATTTGAATTTCGTGTCAGATAAAAACTATTTTGCGGAATTGGGTAGCGCGTTGAGTATGCCGAATTTCAGTTATTTAAAAAGCCAGGCGGATGTAGGTTATTACGGTGATGAGATTAGTGCTGTGGCGCGAGTTGAAAATTATCAATCAATCGATAAATATCTGACAGGTGAAAAATTACCGTATCGAAAATTGCCACAAGTCAATGTGAATTTGAAACACGAATTTGACCAATTGCCTGCGCCTGTCAACGTAGCGATGGAAAATGAGTTTGTCTATTTTCAACATACCAGTTTGTTAAACGGACAACGCAGCAATATCAAACCGTCAATTAGTGTTCCTATGCAATCGGCAAGTGCTTACATCACGCCAAAATTATCGTTGCAATACACGAATTATTTTTTAAGTAATCCTTTAACGTCGGGAGATTCAAAACAAATTGATCGTACGTTACCGATTTTTTCAACAGACAGTGGCATGACGTTTGAGCGAAATTTGAATTTGGGTGGCAAAGGATTTTTGAATACGATTGAACCGCGTTTGTATTATTTGTACATTCCACGCACGAATCAAAATGACATTCAGGTGTTTGACACAGCTGTTTACGATATGTGGTTCAACACATTATTCCGCGAAAATCGTTTTAGCGGTATCGACCGAATGCAAGATGCGAATCAAATTACGATGGCGGTGACTTCGCGTTTGATTGATGAACAAACGGGCAAAGAACGGGCAAAATTCAGTTTAGGTAATATCGCGTATTTCCAAGATAGAGAAGTCACGATGCCGATTATTGACCCCGCAACAGGGAATAAAATTGGCGATTCGCCCATTGAAACGAGCCGTTTTTCCAACATTATTGGCGAATTAAGCACGCGAATTAACGACCACATTGCGATTGATTCAGGTGTGCAATGGAATCCACACGATTCCGATATTGCTCGCGGTAAAGCCATTTTGCATTTAACCAATCAGCCTAATGAAATTTTGAATCTCGGTTATCGTTATCGTAAAAATACCATTTCCGATCAGCCAAGTAGTATTTCGACTGGAATTTCACAAAGTGACGTATCGTTTCATTATCCGATTTACGACAATTGGTCGGCGATTGGACGTTGGCAATATTCGTTACTTTACAATTCAACGCAAGAAAGTTTCTTCGGAATTGAAAAAGAAAATTGCTGCTGGCGATTCCGCGTGGTCGGGCGACGTTACATCAACAATTTAAATGTCTATTACAACGGCGAAATTCCTGACACACAAGGCATGAGTCAAACAGGCGTATTTTTCCAAGTCGAACTCAAAGGGTTAACAGGCATTGGCGAAAAATTAGACACTTTCTTAGAACAAAACATTTACGGTTATCGGTCAGCGCAATAATGAACAAAAAGAAAAATCAACAAATTGCGTTACTTTGTGGCGCGTTACTTTTTCCAATTTTCACGCAAGCAGAAGTGTTAGACAACATTATTGCAATCGTTGAAGACGATGTAATTTTAGAAAATGAATTGCAAAAAGAAGTTTCCACGATTGAACAACGTATTGCTGCCAGTAAATCACCCATGCCGCCGTTATCCGTTTTACGTCACCAAGTTTTGGAACGCATGATTGTCGATAAGCTGCAACGTCAACTTGCTGAAAAAGCGGGCATCAATATCAACGATGAAATGTTGAATTCTTCCGCCGCAGATATTGCGAAACGTAACAATATGTCTTCCGAAGAATTTCGTCACGAACTCGAAAAACAAGGTATGAATTACGCGGCGTTTTTAGAAAATCTAAAAAACGAAATTGTGGTGAATGAATTACGCGGACGGGAAATTGGCGGACGAATCAAAGTTACCGACCGCGAAGTCGAGCATTATTTGGAAACGCAAGGCAAAGTGGGCGAAGAGTTGGTGCAATACCATTTAGGACACATTTTGATTGCATTACCCGAAGGCGCATCGTCAACAGCCATTCAAAAAGCGCAAGAAAAAGCGAATGAATTGGTGAAAAAATTACGCGCGGGTCAAGATTTTACGCAAACCGCGATGAGTGAATCCAGCGATGGTAATGCGTTAAAAGGCGGTGATTTAGGGTGGCGAACCTTAAAAGATATGCCGACATTATTTGTGGGCGAAGTGGGGAAATTGCGTCAAGGCGATATTTCTGAACCGTTACGCAGCCCAAGCGGTTTTCACATTATTAAAATGTTGGAATTGAAAGGGTTGAACGACAATCACACCATAGTTAAAACGAAAGTGCGTCACATTTTAATTAAAACCAATGAACTCGTAGACGATGCTGAAGCGAGCAAACGCGCGTGGAAATTGAAAGAACGCATTATGAGTGGCGACGATTTTGCGACGTTGGCGCGGGCGAATTCCGATGATAAAGGTTCTGCAATCAAAGGCGGTTCGTTAGATTGGGTGGAATCTGGCGCATTGGTGAAACCGTTTGAAGAAGCGATGACTAAATTGAAAATCGACGAAATCAGCGACCCTGTACAAACTCAATTTGGTTGGCACATCATCCAAGTTTTAGACCGTGAAAATCGTGACAACAGCGCGGAATTTAAAAAGAACCAAGTCCGTGAAGCCATCCGCAAACGTAAAATCGAAGAAGAAACTGAATTGTGGCTACGAAAATTGCGTGACGAAGCGTTTGTCGAAATCAAAGAAAATCGTATTTAATTTATGGTTGAAAATAATACGTTTGAAATCATCGTTGGTCAGTTACGCGGCATTCTCAAACATCGTCATTTAGATGGAAAACGCAATGCCGTTTTAATTTTAGCAAATGAATTAGAAGTGACCCCATTGGATTGCGCGGCAGCCTTGTTGTCGTTGCAATTTGAAGGCGTGGTGTTGTCGCCGCCGCCTCCCGAAATTTCATCAATCCCTATCGAACCGATAGAATTGCCGCCGATTAAAATGCAGCGTTATCGTTTGGATGTGGGCAAAAAACAGCGTGTCGATTTTGATTCTTTGCATCATTTATTGATTGAAGAATCAGGCGTTGATAGAAATAACATTCAAAACGTGAGCATTCGCAGTGATTACACCTTGTTAGAATTGCCTGACGAAATGCCGACGGATATTTTCTTACATTTGAAAAATATCGAAATTAACGGTTACAAACTCAACATCAAACGCTTAAAAGTCCGTAAAGAAACGCCTTATAAATCTAGCAATCACTTTCGCCGCAGGCGTTGAGTTCTTAAAAGAGGCAAAATCCCGCCTACTATTGCATCAAATCAACCCACCACCACCACGCCAAGGAATTTAAGATGAAACATTTAA
>CANKON010000215.1 GCA_947484105.1 Methylococcaceae bacterium
ACAATGCGTTATAAAAGATAGTTAAAGTGAATTATTACAAGCTGGCTGGAGATTGTTTTTTTGATTTCAGAGATGAATTTGACGTGATAAACGCCAATGATTCTGATAAAAAGGAGTTTGGTGATGGTGTGTGTGGCGATTGGAGCTAGAAATCTGTTGCAAGAAGAAGCTAAATAGGTAGAAAATGCACCCGCCTAGAACGACGGCAAATCGTTCAAGCGTTAATCCGACCGTCACTACACGGCATATAGGAAAGGTGCAAGCTCCATTCACCACGTTTTCGATTATACCTAAAATTAACGGTTGCAACATAATCTTTTATGAGTGCAACAAGATGTTTAGAACCAATAAAAACACTAAAGCATTATCAAACCAATCAACTACACTTTGCTCAGACAACATAATAGAGCAGTTTAGTAATACCTCAATAACACCGCCATTTACAGCGTTAAATGATGCCTTGTTGCCTGTCGAAAATATCGATAAAAAGACCCTTGAGTATTACCTGCATCTAACCGCAACCTGTGCGTTTAATGTTCTGCCTAAGCACGGATTAGCATTTGCTCATTTCATTGCTCGACAAGTCCCAGCCCAATTCAGCCTTGAACAAGCCGTCAATATCGTCACTACAGCCCTGTTAGAACGCGGCTACGACCCGAAACTCATGCCTCGTCGTGTGATTCACAATAACGTTAAACGCCGCCGTGAGTATGTCAAAAAACTCAATACGCTTTACAGCAAGCTAGGACTTGAACCGCACTTAATGCCAGATTGGAGCAACGAACAGATTGCCGCTAAGATTCGAGAAGTTGCCACTGGGATTTGGATTGATAATCGCGGGTTAGGTCAAGGTAAAACCAAGCTGTTAGAAGTGTTGCGTAAAACCCTTAGAAACTGCGGCATTGCTTACATTACGCATCGCGTTAGTTTGGTAAAAGATGCCTGTACACGGCTTGATATTTCGGATTATCAAGACAATGAAATCGGGATTTCACATCTTGGACTGTGCGTGAATTCGATTAAAAAGTACAACATCGACACGCTATTCAATGTGCTTTTCCTAGATGAAGCTCGGCAGATTGTTGAACACGTCATTCGTGGAACCGTTGATAATCGGTCAGGTGTTTTTACCGCATTCACTGCGGCTATTGCGAGTGCAGATTTAATTATCGCATCCGATGCAGATATGAATGATGACACTATTGAGTTTTTGAAAACACACGCTAATGGTAAAAAACTACATTTAATCGTTACTGAACCCAAAGACAATACTAAAACCATCAAACTACTTAAAGATTTCAAAGCGAGTTTCAGTAGTATTTTGAATTTGCTAACGGCTAACGAGAATCTTTTTATCGCTTGTACTTCACGAACCAAAGCCATAGAACTTCACACTTTCTTACTCGAAAACGGGATTGATGCACAAAAGTTATTGTTAGTGCATTCTGAAAATAAAGGTCAAATCGCACAAGCTGAATTCTTATCTAATCCAAATGTTCACGCAACTAAATACCAAGCAGTCATTCACAGTCCTACGCTGGGGAGCGGTTTCTCTGTCGAAGTACCTCACTTTACGACTAACTTCATGTTGGATAGTGGTAATTTGCCCTCTAATGAGTGCCTACAAATGACAGCGCGTAACCGCTGTGCCGATATTGTTTTTTATGCTTTCACCCCACAGACGAACTATAACCGTCCTACTGACTTAGATTTATTACACGAAGGCGAAGGACATAAAGTTCAGCACTTTATGGAATTACAGGGTAAAGCCTATGTGCCAAGCGAATTGGGTTATCGACGGATTAAAAATGCTGCTCGGATTAACGAAGACCTAAACGACCATCGCAACACAACCTTGTTATTGGCAGATATTAAGGGGATGACAATTGATTACGATTTAATGCACGAAAGTATCAGTGATGAAATGCAATTGAAGTTAGACGGTTTAACAGTACGAGTAAAAGAACAACGTGCGAATGCAATTGTTACTGCAAATCAACCTACGTCAAAACGTGCAACCGAACTCAGTAAAAAACCTGCTCGTACTCAAAAAGAATCGGACGAACTAAATCGTTATAAAACCACTGAAATGGCTGGGTTAGAAAACATCGGTTTAGAAGACGCGGTGAATTTCTTAAATCATGCGATGGTTACGGTACAAAATGTAGAGTTAATGGCTTCAAATATCGAAGATTTGAAAGCACAGGACAGGACGAATCATGTCACTGAAGACAAAGCGCAATCTAAAGTTTCACTGTACAAGATATTTCATGAGTTACAGGCACTGGTGCTTAGTGTTGACCGAATAGACAAAGATGTTGCGTTGGAATTCTGTGAGATATTGAAACGCAATGCGGCTGAATTAGCAGCAAATGGATTTAGTGATTATCGAAAGGAATCTAAAAATCCAATGAAAACAGTGGGCAATTTCATTAAGAAGATGGGGTGGAAATTGAAGGTTCATAAAAGCAACGGTCATCGTACTTATTCAGTTGAAAAGATTGATTACATTGAGCGTTATGTAGCTAACCGTAAGGTGGTAAAGAATTTATCACAGGGCGCGAACAATACATTTTTCCTAAACAAGACAACGGTACACGCCCTGAATGATTAGCTATAATTAAGCGATTCATGAATCACTATTAGGAATATGAACTATTACAATATGTTGTATCATGAATCATTTCATGAAATACAAAATGAAACAATATGAAACACAGTTTAGCAAGTGCCGCAACAGCAACAGGAATCAGTAAATCGACTATTTATCGAGCAATAAAGAGCGGTAAAATGTCGGCTTCGTTTGAAGATGGTGTTTATAAAATAGACCCTTCGGAATTACACCGTGTATTTGAGCCTGTGTCAGAGAAACATTTCATGAAAGATGAAATGACACAAACAGAAACAGGTAATGACACAGCCTTACTGCAGTTAGAAATCGATTTTCTGAAACAGCAATTGACACGAGAAAGGGATTTTGTGGAATCTCTCGAACGAAGACTAGATGAATCCGACAGTGAAAGACGAAGGCTGACATTATTATTGACGCATCAACAAGAACAATCGCCAGTAGAAAAAGCTAAACATAGTGATGAAAATCATCTGTGGAAACGGATATTTAAGACGTGACAAGGCATTAACCAAATTGATGGATGTTATCGTTCTAAGATCAGCAGTGATGAATGGGAAGAGTTTTAGCCTGTGCAATGTTCAATTTGATAGACCTAGCAAATGGGCAAATGTACTTATAAGTTAGTCAGGGAAGCGCAGTATGCTATCAGCTAGTTTTCGGATTGATAGCGTTTCATAGGGTGGCTAACAACAGTAACAATGTGGAGGTTGTGGTGAGCGAAAATAACGACAATAAATCAGGAAAGATTGAAACGTCTAAAGATG
>CANKON010000216.1 GCA_947484105.1 Methylococcaceae bacterium
CGCTTTTTCACCCGCTAAAATCAAACCCGCTGCGCCCAATGTTGGCAATAATGCCCAACCATTCGGGAATGTAATTTTTGAATTATCCAAACCAATCCACGCGCCAATAATTAACGCCAACCCCGACCACGCCAATATATTCGCCGCATTATGATTTTTAAATAAAGGGAGTTTTGCGAGAAAATCATCAAAACGTTAACGCTGATATAAATTAACGTGTGCGACGCTGCTACCAACTAATAATTCCCACGCGCGAGTTTGCGGAAAGAAAAATACGCCCGTTGGATTTTGGTCAATCAAAAATACATTTAACGCAAACGAACTGAGCAAACTTAAAATAATCAACGTGAACGCATCGCCTTTAAGTCGTGCCGTCAACATTAACAACAGCGGGAAAACCAAATAAAATTGCTCTTCAATTCCGAGCGACCACAAGTGCAACAGCGGTTTAAATTCAGCATCCGTGTCAAAATAGCCCGACTCATTTTGCAAAACCAAATTGGAAATATAAACTGCACCAGCAGCAACGTGTTTGCCCAAGGCTTGATATTCCTCAGCTAACAACGAAAACCAGCCGAATGTTAAACAAAAAATCAGCACGACTAATAACGCGGGAAAAATACGTTTAATGCGGCGACTGTAAAATTCGATAAGATTAAATTCGCCTTTCGCTTGGGATTTGAGAATAATGCTGGTAATTAAATAACCCGAAATCACAAAAAAAATATCAACACCGATAAAACCGCCTTTAATAAATCGCGGGAAACCGTGAAAAATTAAAACCAGTAAAACAGCGACGGCACGCAATCCATCAATATCGGGGCGATAGTTTAAATGTTGATTATGGGTCATAAATAAAACAGGAAAAAATGGAAAAATTAGAGAAAATACTGGTGATTGCCATGCCGTATTTGGGCGATGTTTTATTAGCTACACCGCTAATTCATTCATTGCGGGTGGCATATCCCAATGCACAAATTGATGTGTTAGTGTTTAAAAATACGCAAATTATGTTGGAAGGCAATCCCGATATTTCAACTGTGATAACAGCTTTGCATCGTGCCACCTTTCGAGAACAATGTCAGCTTATTTGGCAAATTTTTCGTCGTTATAACGCCGTTTTTACTTTGCCGACAAATGACCGCGCGTTTTTTTACAGCTTATTTTCCGCGCCATTACGAATAAACGCTGTACCACCAAAACCCAAAACAGGCTGGTGGAAACATTTTTTTGTCACACATTGGGTTGAATTTGACGACGATAAAACGCATACCGTTTTACAGCATTTGAAATTACTGGATTTAGTTGGCATCGAACCACGTTACAAATTAGTTCCGCCGCAGGTTAAAAATCCGATTGATGTGGCAAAAAAATTTCCATTTATGATGCAAAATCGTTATGCCGTTTTGCATTGCTGTCCGCAGTGGATTTACAAACAATGGACTTCTGAAAATTGGTTAAGCGTTGCGCGACATCTTTTAAGTTTGAATATCACGCCCATTTTTTCGGGTGGAAATTCGCCCGATGAACTCAGCTATGTTGCAAATTTAATGACGCAATTACCTGATACGGCAATCAATTTAGCAGGCAAAACGTCATTAGCAGAACTGACTGAAATCATCAAAAACGCGCAATTTTTTATTGGCGTTGATACGGGTGCAACACATTTGGCGGCTGCAACGGGCATTCCTGTTATCGCACTTTTTGGCGCAACCAATCCTGTTGTGTGGTCGCCTTTTCCGTTTGATTATCAAAGTAACGCTAATCCTTTTGTGCGTAAAGGTTCGCAACACGTCGGCAACATTCATTTATTACAAGGCGAAGGCGATTGCGTTCCGTGTCAATTGGAAGGTTGCGACAGAAATCGAAAAAGCCGTAGTCGCTGTTTAGACGACTTATCCGCCGAACGTGTTAATTCGTTGGTTAATCAATTGTTAAAACGATTGTGTTAGAATTCGTGCCTAAACTTAATCTATTTAAAACTAAAAAACCATGAATCCACTCAAATATGCCGTTACTTTCGCTTGTTATAACCAAGTTGATTACACGCGCCAATGCGTTGAAAGTATGATTAAACATGGCTTTGATTTAAGTCGTTTGGTGATTGTCGATAACGGCTCAAGCGATGGCACTCGTGCGTATTTGGAAAGTTTGCAATTGGGCGGACGAATTTTCAATGATGGCAATTTGGGTTGTGGCGTGGCGTGGAATCAAGGTGCGTTAGCGTTACAAGCAGAATGGACAGTGATTATGAATAACGACGTGTTAGTTTGTGAAAATTGGCTGGAAAACTTAATCAATGTCGCCGAACAAAATAATATCAAAATCATTTCGCCATCGCTAATTGAAGGCGCGTTAGATTACGATTTTGATGAATTTGCAACGAATGCCATTTCAAAAATGAAAGGTGCATTACGTTTGGGTGGACGACACGCGGTTTGTTTGGTGGTTCACAATTCAGTCTGGCAAGACATCGGTTATTTTCAACCTGTACCAAAATTATTGGGTTACGAAGACACGCTTTTTTTCAATGAAGCCGAAAAAGCAGGCATTCCATGTGCAATCACAGGCGAGTCGTGGCTGCATCATTATGGTTCCGTCACACAAACTGCGATGAAGCAAGAGCGTGGTTTAGCGGCAAAAGAGGGTTTAGGTTATCGTTACAATTACCGTTTGCTAAAACAAAGTTGGCTGGAACGAAAATTGCGAAAAATCGCCAAACTTAAACAAGCTAAAAAATGGCGTGAAGACGAATTACAAAAATACGAAATGACAATGCACGGCACACGAGTTGATAACGATTTTAGCTGGCAATAACAAAATGTTAACCGTCATCATCATCACCAAAAACGAAGAATCGCACATTACTCAATGCTTAGAATCTGTGAAATGGGCAGGCGAAATTATCGTGTTGGATTCAGGAAGTTCGGACGAAACCGTTTCAATTTGTCGTCAATTTACGCCGCTCGTTTTTGAAACGGATTGGCAAGGTTTTGGCGTTCAAAAACAGCGAGCTTTAAACAAAGCGACGGGCGATTGGGTGTTGTCGATTGATGCCGATGAAATTATCACGCGCGAACTTCGCACTGAAATTGAACACGCAATAAATCACAATCAGCACGATGCTTTTTTGTTGCCACGATTGTCGAGTTATTGTGGCAAATTTATCAAACACGGTGGCTGGTATCCTGATTATATTTTGCGTTTATTTCGTCGGGAATTAGGATATTTTACCGACGACGTAATTCATGAGCGGGTGATTGTCGAAGGTAAAATCGGCAAATTGACCGCGCCCATTTTGCACGAATCTTACAGCGATTTGAGCGAAATGTTAGAAAAA
>CANKON010000217.1 GCA_947484105.1 Methylococcaceae bacterium
AATGACGAGCAATTTATTCCCGCAAAAAGTTATGACGGAATGCTTGAAGTTTTGCATTTTCACTTGTTTTCAATGGGAATGTTAGCGGTGACATTGACGCATTTAATGTTGATGACGGATTTTTCAACACGCTTAAAAATTTGGTTAAGTAGTTTGACATTTTTTTCGGCGATTGCAGAAGAATTAGCGGGTTGGCTAGTACGATTTGCACACCCACTTTTTGCTTATTTTAAAATCGGAACATTTTTACTTTTAGAGTTATCGTTGTTTGTGCTGATTGTGACGGTTTCGTTGTCGTTAATTAAAGCGCGAATCAAAATGAAAAAAGCCGCTCACCATTAAAGTGTGCAAGCCTTTCGTCACACAGTTAGAATGCTGCAATTTCAATAGTTAAATTCTAAGGTGTGACCATGATTAAAAGTATGACCGCGTTTGCGAGCGGCGAAGCAGAATTAGGCGATTTAATCGTCAATTGCGAATTACGAACGGTCAATCACCGTTATTGTGATTTATCATTCAAAATTCCCGAACGCTTACGTTTTATCGAAAGCGATGCCCGAGCCATTCTAAGTGGCAAACTCAATCGCGGTAAAATCGAATGTGCCTTTAGTTATAAAAAACAAAATCGTGAAGGGCAAAGTTTCACTGTCAATTTAGAAGCCGTCGAAGCATTACTAAAAGCGACACAGCAAATTGAACATTTAATGCAAGCTCCCGCGCGTTTTTCAGCATTAGATATTTTGGCGTTGCCCGCGATTCAGCACGAAGCCAGCGTTGACAGAGAAGTTCTGCATAATGGTTTAGTCGCGTTAATTCAAAAAACGTTGACGCAATTGATTGAAACGCGAGAACGTGAAGGTCGGCAATTAGCGATTTTGATTGAAGAACGCTGCGTGAAAATGCAAGGATTTGTGGCGCAAGCCGCACAACGAATGCCCGAAGTGCTAACGAATATCCGCGCAAAATTACAGGAACGAGTGACTGAATTAGTTTCAAATCCTGACATCGACCGCTTAGAACAAGAATTGGTACATTTGACGCAAAAACTCGATATTGCCGAAGAATTAGACCGTTTGAACACGCATATCACCGAAGTGTTACGCATTATTAAACAAAAAGAACCTGTTGGTAGACGCTTAGATTTTCTGATGCAAGAAATGAATCGTGAAGCCAATACGCTTGGCTCAAAAGCCGCTGATATTGAAATGACGCAAATTGCGATTGAATTAAAAGTGTTAATCGAACAAGTCCGCGAACAAATCCAAAACATCGAATAACTATGAAATCACCCGTTTTCAAATTTCCTTTATTTGCGCTAGGTTTTCGCATTTTCTTTTTACTAGCAGGATTTGCGGCGTTGGCATTGCTGATTTTGTGGCAGCAAATGACACAAGGCACAATTTCACCGCCTTATTTCACAGGGACGATTTGGCACGCGCATGAAATGTTGCTTGGTTACACGGTTGCGGTGATTGCAGGATTTTTACTGACGGCTGTTAGCAATTGGACGGGAAAAATTACGTTACAAGGTGACGGTTTGGTGGGTTTGAGTTTGCTTTGGTTGTACGGGCGAATTTTGCCGTTTTACGCAGGTTTATTACCCGACGGTTTGGTTGCATTGGTCGATTTCTCCTTTTTGCCGACACTGACTTTTATCATTGCGAAAACCTTAATTGGCACCAAAAATTACAAAAATTTAATTTTTGTTGGTTTGCTGAGCTTGTTGATGATGGGTAATTTTTTGATTCATTGGCAAATGTTGGAATTTTGTAAAAACAGTGCGGTAATCGGCATTCAATTGGTTTTAGCAACAATTGTTTTAATGATTTTGGTGATTGCGGGACGCGTGTTTCCCTTTTTCACCGAAAAAGGTTTGAAAGGCGTTTCGATTCCACGAAATCCACAACTTGATATTTTGGCAATTGGTAGCGCGGCGATTTTGTTCGCGTTGCAATTGGCAGATATTTCAGGAACGATTTTGGCGTTAATCGCATTGATTGTCGCGGGTTTGAATGCGTGGCGACTTGCGAATTGGTTTGTGTTTCGGATTTGGTTTGCGCCGCTGCTTTGGGTTTTATATTTGGGTTACAGCTGGTTGATTTTAGGTTTTGTTTTCACGGCATTTGCAGCGTGGGGATGGATTTTACCTTCGTTGGCATTACACGCTTTTACGGTTGGTGGAATTGGCGTTTTAACAATCGGCATGATGGCACGAGTGTCATTAGGTCATACAGGACGAGCAATGAAAGCCTCAAATGTAATTGCATTCGCATTTGGATTGTTAAATGTTGCCGCTTTGTTTCGAGTGATTTTGCCAACCACTATGATTTCGTGGACTAACGTGTTGGTTTATTGTGCAACATTGGCGTGGTTAGCGGCATTTGCATTATTTATTTTTGTCTACGCGCCGATTTTGACAACGGCGCGAGCTGATGGAAAAGACGGTTAAACTTTTTTGGTTTTAGCTTTTATTTCGTCAGGACGTTGTTTTTGCGCGACTTTGTCCAAAATACCATTCACATAACGATGACTGCCATCAGCACCAAAATCTTTGGCTAAATTGATGGCTTCATTGATGATCACTTTATAAGGCGTGTCTTCGGCGTGCAGTAATTCGTAAGTCGCCAAACGCAAAACGGCACGTTCGACAGGATCAACGGCATCCACTTCACGGTCAACAAATCCACTCAATAATTCATCAATCGCAATTAAATTTTGTGGCACGCCATGAAATAATTCTGAAAAATAAGCGCGTTGAACTTCTTCGCCTTCAGCAAAAAACTGTTCATCAATAAAATACTGTTCGATTAAATTCAGATTTTGCCCTGTGATTTGCCATTGATAAATCGCTTGAACAGCCGCTTTTCTGGCATTGGTTTTGGGATTACTCATGATAATTCCAAATTTTTAAACAAACTCACCATTTCAATTGCTGACAACGCGGCTTCTGCGCCTTTATTTCCCGCTTTTGTGCCAGCACGTTCAATGGCTTGTTCAATGCTGTCAACGGTTAAAACACCGAAAACAACAGGCACATCATATTGCAATGCAACGTGTGATAAACCTTTTACGCATTCGCCCGCAACATAATCAAAATGCGGCGTACCGCCACGAATGACAGCACCTAACGCGATAATGGCATCGTATTTTTTACTTGCGGCAATGCGTTGAACAACCATCGGTAATTCAAATGCGCCTGGTACTTTTACCATTGTTAAATCGTCTTTGTTTGCGCCATGACGAACCAGCGCGTCGATTGCGCCATTTTCTAATTGCTCAACAATGAAGCTGTTGAAACGTGATGAAACGATGCAAAATTTGCCGCCTTGTGC
>CANKON010000218.1 GCA_947484105.1 Methylococcaceae bacterium
AACGATTGCAATGCAAGCTCCGACGCAACTTAGCGCGTTATTAACAGGTTTAAAATTGGGCGCATTTGGTTTATTACGTTTTGCTTTTCCACTTGCACCACACGCCGCAGCACATCATGCTTGGATTGTAGCGTTATTGGGGGCTGTGACGTTGGTTTATGCGGCGTTGATTGCGTTGAAACAAACCAATTTACGTGAACTTTTGGCGTATTTGAGCATTAGTCACGTTGGTTTAGTGGTGTTGGGAATTGCGAGTTTGAATGAACAAAGTTTGCAAGGTGTGATTTTTCAATTACTGAATTTCAGTTTGATTGCCAGCGGTTTGATGTTGCTTGCAGGTTTTATACAACAACGATTTGGTTCAACTGAGCTGATTCATTTAGGTGGCTTAGCGAAAGTCATGCCGAAAATGACGGCATTTTTTTTCTTGTTTAGCCTTGCCAGTATTGGAATGCCTTTAACTAGCGGTTTTCCTGCTGAAATGTTGCTAATTGTTGGCGTGATGAAAAATCATCTTGGTTTAGGCATTGCGGCATTATGTGGTGCAATTTTAGGCGCGGCAGCATTACTCACTTTTATTCGAGGCACATTTTTAGGAGCAATTATTCATGAAAATCTAAAACAAACCAGTGATTTACGTCCGCGCGAATGGCTGGTTTTAGGTTTGCCGATTTTATTCGTGATAATTTTTGGTTTGTTTCCCCAAATTATTTTAAATATCACAGAACACGCCGTGAATTTTTGGTTGAGTCGGTTTATTTTCTAAGGAGAAAACCTCAATGCTTCAAAATCTAAAATGTGATGTTCCAGCGGGCATTGCGATTTTTTTTATCGCAATTCCGTTATCTCTTGGCATTGCGTTAGCGTCAGGCGCACCGTTATTTTCAGGCTTAATTGCTAGCATCATCGGCGGCTTAGTTGTCGCGCCATTGAGTGGTTCAGCTTTAGGAATCAGTGGAGCGGCGGCTGGTTTAGTAATTATGATGATCACAGATATTGAAAAATTCGGCTTTACTACGTTTTTATGCGTGGTAATTTTAACGGGGCTTTTTCAAATTTTAATGGGGTTGGCAAAAATGGGTTCGATTGCTCATTATTTTCCAAGCTCTGTTATCAAAGGGATGTTGTCAGGCATTGGAATTATTATTTTTCTCAAGCAAATTCCGCACGCTGTTGGTTATGACCGCGATTACGAAGGCGATTTAGAGTTTTTTCAATCAGATAATTATTCGTCATTTAGTGAACTTTCTCACATGATGGAATTTATTTCACCAACGGCGATTTTTATTGCGGTAGTTTCGTTAACAATTTTAATTTTGTGGGAACAACCCAAGCTCAAACGCAGTAATTTCTTTCAAGTTTTGCACGGTACGCTAATTACGATTGTTGTGGGCGTGTGGATAAATGAATTTTTTCAAATTTTTAACCCAGATTATGCGTTGAAAGAATCACATCTAGTTAATTTGCCTGTTTCAACAAACATGGGTGAATTACTTAAACAAATGCACAGCCCTGATTTTTCACAATTTGTAAATCCTGAAATTTATGTCAGTGCATTATTTTTAGCCTTATTGGCTAGCGTTGAAACATTGCTTTCTGTCGAAGCTGTTGACCGTTTGGATATTTACAAACGAGTTACACCACCAAATCGTGAGTTAATCGCGCAAGGAATTGGTAATATCACATCAGGTTTATTAGGTGGTTTGCCGATAACGCAAGTTATTATTCGCAGTTCAATTAACATTCAATCGGGTGCAAAAACGAAAGCGTCAGGTTTTATTTCAGGCAGTTTGTTATTGGTGACGGTGGTTTTTATTCCTGAATGGTTAAATAAAATCCCCCTCGCAAGTTTGGCAAGTATTTTGTTGGTGGTGGGTTACAAATTAACGCGTCCTAGAACGTTTAAAAAAATGTACCGCTCTGGAATGTATCATTTCATTCCCTTTATCGTCACGATTTTTGGACTGATTTTCACCAATTTAGCATTTGGTGTTTTGATAGGAATGATTGCGGCATTGTTGTCAATTGTGTTGGAAAATTACAAAACCGCGCAGTATTTTCGAGAAACCCACATTGGCAATAAAATCATTTTTCGATTATCTGAACACGTTTCGTTTTTGAATAAAGCCACCTTGAAACAAACGTTTGACCAATTGCCTGCTAATTCTGAAATCGTGATTGACGCGACACGCTCAAAATATATTGATTACGATGTGTTTGAAGTGATTAGAAATTTTAAAAAAGAAGCTCCGCTTAAAAATATCAAATTAACACTGCAAAATGTGCGCGGTTTTGGAATTTTGAAACCTGTCGAAAATGTTCAAGCGCATACTTACGAAAGCCAGCAAGCCCTCACGCCCACTGAAGTGTTGCAAATTCTCAAAGAAGGCAATGCCAATTTTGTAAATAATTTAGAGTCTAACCGCAATTTTCTTGAGCAGGTCAATGACACGAGCGAAGGGCAATTTCCGATTGCTATTATTTTGAGTTGTATGGATTCACGAACTTCGACGGAATTGGTTTTTGACCAAGGCTTGGGCGATATATTTAGCACGCGAGTCGCGGGAAATGTGGTGAATGACGATATTTTGGGCAGTATGGAATACGCTTGCCAAGTTGCAGGTTCAAAGCTAATTGTGGTTTTGGGACACACGCATTGTGGTGCGATTAAAGGCGCGTGCGCTCAGGTTAAATTAGAAAATTTGACGGGCTTGCTCGATAAAATCCAACCTGCGGTAGATTGTGTTTGTACAAAACATCATGTTGCTGAAATTGGACATAATGACGATTTAATTCAAGCCGTTGCCAACAAAAATGTACAGTTGATGGTTGAACAAATTAAACAACGTAGCATCGTTTTAAATAAATTATGGCAGATGAAAAAAATCGATATTGTGGGTGGGATGTACGATGTTGAAACGGGAAAAGTTGAATTTTACGAAGTATAAAAAAAAGCGTGATGTTTGAAACATCACGCCTTTTCTCATTGAATTTTTAAATACTAAATTGATAATTTTTCGACGCGCTTGTCGCCGTAAATCCAATTGATAACCATCCGAGTTCCTGTAATCGCGGTGAACATCGAAGACAAAATCCCGATAATCAACGTCACAGCAAAACCTTTCACTGAACCTGTCCCGAAAGCAAATAACACAACCGCAACCACTAAGTTCGTGAAATGCGAATCGAAAATGGTGCCGAAGGCTTTTTCATAACCAGCGTAAATCGACGCTTGTGGGCTATTGCCGTTTCGCAATTCTTCTTTGATACGCTCAAAAATTAACACGTTCGCGTCAACTGACATCCCAACCGTCAAAATAATCCCCG
>CANKON010000219.1 GCA_947484105.1 Methylococcaceae bacterium
AGCCGCCCTCTTAAAGACGTGTTAGCTGAAATTGGCGTGTTGGCAAAACAAGGCGTGCGCGAAATTAACTTATTAGGTCAAAACGTAAATGCCTATCGCGGTGAAATGGAAGATGGTGAAATTGCCGATTTTTCATTATTGCTTCACGCCGTTGCAGCCATTGAAGGCATCGATCGTTTGCGTTTTACAACATCACATCCAATGGAATTTACTGATGAATTGATTGAAGCGTTCGCCGAAATTCCACAACTTGTGAACCATTTACATTTACCCGTACAAAGTGGCAGTAATGCCATTTTAAAAGCAATGAAACGTGGTCACGTTATTGACGATTACAAAGAAATCATTCGCAAATTGCGCGAAGTTCGTCCTGATATTTGTTTATCGTCTGATTTTATTATTGGTTTTCCTGGTGAAACCGAGGTCGAATTTGAAGAAACCATGCAATTTATCGATGAAATGAATTTTGATTTGTCATTTAGCTTTATTTACAGCGCACGTCCTGGAACACCCGCCGCAGAATTTGAAGATAACGTGACACTTGACGAGAAAAAAGCGCGTTTAGAACGTTTCCAAAATCGGATTAACGAAATGGCGAACGCGATTGCTGAAAAAATGATTGGCTCCACGCAAACCATTTTGGTCGAAGGACAATCGAAGAAAAATCCGCTGCAAATGCAAGGACGAACCGAAAATAATCGCGTGGTGAATTTTATTGGGCATCCACGTTTAACGGGGCAATTTGTCGATGTTTTAATTACTGAATCTTTGACAAATTCATTGCGCGGTCGAATGATTGATTTGGCGGCCGCATGAGTTCGCTCGATTTAATTTTATTGCCGGACGATAACGAACGTTTAGCGAATTTTTGCGGACAATTTGATGAGCATTTGCGCCATTTAGAAAAACGTTTAGGCGTACAAATTGCGAATCGTGGCAATCATTTTCAAATCGATGGTGACGAAACCGTGATTGTAGGTTGTGGTGCGGTCATGCAATCGTTATTTGCCACGGCAGAAAAAGATTTTATTACGCCAGAATTGGTGCATTTAGCATTGCAAGAAGCGTCGATTGAAGTGAGTTTGCAACCTGAAATTCCGACATTTGAACCCGTTGTGATTAAAACGAAACACGGTTTAATCAAAGGTCGCGGCGAAAATCAAATAGGTTATCTGCAAAAAATTGTGTCGCATGATGTCAATTTTGGCATTGGTCCTGCTGGAACAGGAAAAACGTATTTAGCTGTAGCGTGTGCGGTTCATGCGTTGCAAACAGAACAAGTTCGCAAAATTATTTTAGTGCGTCCAGCTGTTGAAGCAGGTGAAAAACTCGGTTTTTTACCTGGTGATATGGCGCAAAAAGTGGATCCCTATTTGCGCCCACTTTATGACGCGCTGCATGAAATGTTAGGGTTAGAACGAGTTGAAAAGCTGATTGAAAAAGGGGTGATTGAGGTTGCGCCGCTCGCTTATATGCGAGGTCGAACCTTAAATAATGCGTTTATTATTCTCGATGAAGCCCAAAACACCACTCTTGAACAAATTAAAATGTTTTTAACACGTTTAGGTTTTGGTTCGACGGCGGTCATTACGGGCGATATTACCCAAATTGATTTACCGAACGAAAAAATGTCGGGCTTGCGTCACATTATGAACGTACTGCAAAACATCGATGGTATCAGTTTTACCCATTTCAGCTCACGCGACGTAGTTCGTCATCCGCTTGTTCAACGTATCATCGAAGCCTACGAAGCGTTTGAGAAAAATCAAAAATGAACATCATCGACATTCAACGTATTTTTGAGTCTGCAAATCAGCCGAGCGATGCACAATTAGAATTGTGGGTGAATACAGTTTTAGCAAGTTTAGACGATGAATTTGAACTCACCATTCGCATTGTGGATGAAAACGAATCGATGCAACTAAATGAAACGTATCGCCACAAAAAAGGTGCGACCAACATTTTAAGTTTTCCGTTTGAAGTTCCTGACGAAGTGGATTTGAATTTGCTTGGTGATTTAGTGATTTGTGCGCCCGTTTTAAAACGTGAAGCAATAGAACAGAATAAGCCTTTGTACAATCATTGGGCGCACATTGTAATGCACGGTACATTGCATTTACTCGGTTACGACCACATTGAGGACGAAGAAGCGCAAGAAATGGAAGCGAAAGAAATCGAATTATTGCAAATGTTATCCATTCCAAATCCTTACGAAGAAATTGACTTATGAGTGACGATTATCCTCCCAGTACGCAGTCAAAAACGTGGCTTGAGAAAATCAGCCATTTACTAACTGGCGAACCCCAAGATTTAGATGAATTATTGGAATTATTGCGCGAAGCAAAATCACGCAATTTGCTTGATACCGATGCGTTATCGATGATTGAAGGGGTGTTACAAGTTTCACAAATGCGCGTTCGTGACATTATGATTCCTCGCGTTCAAATGGTCGTTTTGCCCAAAGATTCAACCCTCGAAGCGATTTTACCGCTGGTGATTGAATCAGGACATTCGCGTTATCCCGTAATTGACGGCGACAAAAGCAAAGTGATTGGCGTTTTGCTTACAAAAGATTTGCTGGTTCGGATATTTGAAAATAAAGCTCTCACTGTTCAAGAAATTATGCGTTCAATTAGTATTGTTCCTGAAAGCAAACGTTTAAATGTGTTGCTTAAAGAATCGCGTACAAATGGTAATCACATGACCGTTGTCATTGATGAATACGGACAAGCGGCGGGTTTAGTTACCATCGAAGACGTTTTAGAACAAATTGTTGGCGACATTGAAGATGAACACGATGAGCAAGATGATGAAAGTTTTGTGTTTCAACGTAGCGAAAAAGAATTTATGCTCAAGGCATTGATGCCAATTGATGAATTTGATGAGCAATTCGGGACACAACTTGCTACTGACGAATACGACACCATTGGCGGTTTTTTGGTTCACGAACTTGAACGAATGCCGCAAAAAGGCGAAAGCTTAACCGTCGATAACTTGAAATTTGAAGTGATTAAAGCAGACAGTCGGCGCGTGCATTTGGTTAAACTCAAAAGGTTAAATTAAAACCAATGGAAATTACTTTAGGTTTGATAGCGCTGTTTTTTATTATTGGCAATGTTCATTGCCATGTTACGAATATTCGTAGAAAAGAACGGCTTGAACAAATCATAAAAGAAAGAACCCGTGAATTGGAATTAGCGTTAAATGCGTGTCGGGGCGATGTTGTTAAGTTTGAAAAGGTTGAGCGGGAATTGTGTAGCAGCGGTGCTAGACAAAAAGCAATTTTTGATGCACAACCCGATGCCACACTTATCAGTGACGAAAA
>CANKON010000220.1 GCA_947484105.1 Methylococcaceae bacterium
AAATCTTGGTACGGAGAATAGCATGGGTATGGTTGTTGAAATATCGGTTTTCATGTTGATTGCTGCGTCAATAGCGTTCACGCCGTTGGCTTATTTTATTTATATTTATACGAAAAAAGGTGAAAGTCCTTTTGATCAGTTTGAACACAATGAAGAGCATCCACATTCCATCATTGATGAGTTGGCGGATAAAGCGATTCACACGGTTCAAGACAAATTGATTACGCATTAAAATTCAAATCACGGCGCAACCCGCTAATCGTTGGCTCGCGCCGTTTTCATCCTAGTTTTTAGCGACATAATCAATTGATGAAACCAGTCAAAATCAAATCAGCAATCGAGTAAATTTCCTCGCCATCAGAAAATTGTAAATTTTCAACGTTCGTTAAAATGTCCTCACCGTCTAAAATCGATTCGTCGTTGCCT
This sequence comes from Methylococcaceae bacterium, assembly GCA_947484105.1. GTDB lineage: Bacteria > Pseudomonadota > Gammaproteobacteria > Methylococcales > Methylomonadaceae > UBA10906. The sequence goes on from CANKON010000220.1 coordinate 427, forward strand.
TGATAACTGACCACAAATTCCGTGGCATCGGAATTAGATGTAATTTGATAATCGTCTTTTGCACCACTGAAAATTGCGACATCGTCGCCGTCGCCGCCCTCGATAACATCATTGCCAGCACCACCTTCCAGCGTATCGTTGCCGCCGCCACCGTTAATCGTATCGTTGCCCGCTTGACCATCAAACACATTAGCGATTTTTCCTCCGTCAATTTCTTGCAACAAATTATTCAATTCGTTGCCAGTGCCGTTAATTGCTTTTACACCCGATAAAATCAGTATTTCCACGTTGGGACTGGTGTTTAAGTCAAAATCGACGCTAGCAATAATTTGATCTTCGCCGCCGTTTTTAGCTTCGATAATTTTGTCTTCAGTGTTGTTCATGTAATAAGTGTCATCATCCGCGCCGCCAATTAACGTATCCATGCCAAGTCCGCCATCCAACGTATCTGCGCCGCTGTCGCCGACTAATTGGTCATTTCCCGCCATGCCTTTTAAGAAATTATCGCCGACGTTGCCAGTGATTTGGTTATTCAATTCGTTGCCCGTGCCGTTGTTATTGATGATTCCCGCGAGAATTAAGTTTTCGATATTTTTGCCTAATGCGTACGACAAAACGGTTTCAACAGAATCGTTGCCGCCCAACTTTACATTAGCATCGGTTTCGGTGACGGTGTCTTTTAAATTATCGACAACGTAATAATCGTTGCCTGTGCCGCCGTCTAATTTGTCTGCCCCCACGCCGCCGTTGAGCGTGTCATTGCCAGCATCGCCCGTTAATTTGTCGTCACCTTTGCCGCCGTCGAGCGAGTCATTACCGCTGCCACCGAGTAACGTGTCGTTGCCGTCGCCACCCGTTAATTCGTCGTTGCCATTGCCGCCGTCAAGCGAATCATTACCCGCGCCGCCGTCCAATTGGTCATCGCCCGCGTTGCCCAATAACGTATCCGCGCCTGCCATTCCCAATAGCGAATCATTTTTTTCCGCGCCGATGAGTTTGTTTTTGTTGGCATCGCCCGTTTTCGTTAATCCGCTAATGACGATACTGGCTTTAATTGCCATGGTTCCGCTACTGGTTTGAAATTCGGCGTTGTCTAAATCGTCGGTATAACTGACGGTGACGCTGATTTTCTTGCCAATATCGGTTTTAGTCAGCGTGTACGTTTCTTTTGTGGCGTTTTTAATTGCTACGCCATTGCTCAACCATTGATAACTCAACGCGCCCAGCCCGTCTGCGTCGTCCAGCGTATTGAGCAATGATAATTTTGTGCCGACTTTTAACGTGCCTTGAATCACCACGCCGCCAGTGGGTTTGTGATTGATAATTCCGGTGATGCTGGTGTCGTGAACGGTGAGGAAAGTCATTTGTTCACGGTCATCGGCGAGCGTTAAGGTGAAATTTTCGTCGCCTTCGGTGATTTTATCGTTAGCAAAGGCAAGGCTTAAACTGGCTTTACCGTTGGCATCGAGAACAAAACTGGGCGTGGGCAAACCACCGACAATATCGCTGTCCGCAATCGAGCCACCTAAATCAAATTCAACGTTACTGCCTTTCGATAAATTCGTGGTTTCGAGTTTGAAGGTGACAGTCGCGCCTTCGTCGAGTTCAGTTTTATTTGCGGTTAGGTGGTAAATCGGCACGTCGAGCGCGACTAAATCGGTCGGGTCGCTGGTGATGCTTTCAGCATTTTTCAGCCCATCGATATAATTCGCCGTGACGCTGATGGCTTTGCCTAAATCCGATTTAGTCAGCGTGTAATTCGACTGCGTTGCACCAGAAATCACCGCGCCATTTTTCAGCCATTGATACGCTATTTTGCCTAAACCGTCTGCATCGTTCAGCGTATTTTGAACTGTTAAATTCTGCCCGATTTTTGCATCGCCGATAATTTTGAGTTCGCCTGTTGGGTAATTATTGACGGGCTTCATGCTGGTGTCGTTCACATTCACCATCACAGTTTTACTGGCATCGTTAATCAACGTAGCGATTAAATTTTCTTTGCCTTCGGTCAATTTGTCATTTGAAAACGATACGGCGATGGTACCAGTGCTATTTTTGTCAATCCACACGCTGCGTGGCAACAGCATTTGGTTATCCACGTCTGCGCTTGAAATACTACCGCTAAACGTCAATGGAAAATCGATGTTGCTTTCGGTTGGCACGTTGGTTGTGGTGATTTTGAAATACACGCTTTCGCCTTCATTCACATCCACTCTATCGACGCTCAATGCGTATGTTGGTTTTGCTGGCTGCACAAAAATCGGCGTGCTGCTGACTTTTTCACTCGTGCCTAAATTATCGGTGTAGCTAATTTGTACGCTGATATTTTTGTTCGCATCGTCGTTGATGAGCGTGTAATTCGATTGCGTTTTGCCGTTAATTGTTACGCCATTGCTGAACCATTGAAAATTAAACGCACCCACGCCGTCCAAATCTTGGACATTATTTTGCGCGGTTAATGTTTGCCCGACTTTCGCGTTGCTGTTGATGCTGACATTACCCGTGGGTGGATTATTAGCAGGCTTCATGCTGGTGTCGTTCACGTTAATCGTCACGGATTTTGATGGATCATTCGACAACGTGAACGTGAAATTTTCGGTTCCTTCGGTGAATTTATCATTCAAAAAACTCAGCGGAATCGTTGCGCTACCGCTCCCATCAATATAAAACGAATTCGGAATATAACCGCTGTTCAAATCTGCCGCCGTCGCACTGCCACTGACATTAACAAAAACTGCCGTATTTGCTGGAACATTTGACGTTTGCAGCGTTAAATTTACCGTACCACCCTCGTCAACGTTGTTTTTATCGACAAACAAATTGTACGTTGGCGACGGCGCGGCTTGCACAATGACGTTGCCGCTGGTCATGGTTTCGGGGTTGCCAAGCATATCG
>CANKON010000221.1 GCA_947484105.1 Methylococcaceae bacterium
AACCACCCGATCCCATCCCGAACTCGGAAGTGAAACCGCTTAGCGTCGATGATAGTGTGGCAGTTTGCCATGCGAAAGTAGAGAATTGCCAAGCTCTTATTTTTACGATTAAGCCCAAAATCTTGTGATTTTGGGCTTTCTTGTTTGTGTTAAAAGGCAATTTTAACTATCATCACACTTTCTTTAATTTAACTATTGGATTTCATCATGAAAAAATTATTTTTCGCTTTAACCGTTTTATTTTCTGCAAACGTATTTGCAACTCCTGTAAATATCAATACCGCTGACGCTCAAAAAATTGCTGATTCTGTATCTGGTCTTGGTTTGAAAAAAGCACAAGCCATCATTGATTACCGTACTAAAAACGGTGATTTCAAAACTCTTGATGATTTAAATAAAGTTTCGGGTATTGGCGATAAAACCATCGAAAAGATTAAAGCTGATATTTTGTTTTCTGATCCTGCTACAACAACTACGCCTTCAGCCGCTCCTGCACCCAAAAAATAAGGTACTAAATAGTCGCATATGGATAATCAAGACTTTTTTTCTACGCCTTCTTTAATTGGCAATGTTGGTGCGCCATTTCTTTTGGGGATTGCGGTTGGCTATTTTGCAAAAAAAATGCTTCGCACTGCATTATTTTTAGGTGGTGGAATTGTTGTATTGTTATTCATAGCGGAATACTACGGGGTGGTTCATATCAGCGACGATCAGCTATTGCACGCTACAGATGTTGCTACTGAAGCAGCGAAAAATTCTGGCGATTTTCTACTGGAGCGATTGTCGCGCTTTACAGTAAAAGGTGTAAGCGCGACGGGTGGTTTTATTTTAGGTTTTAAACAAGGTTAAAAGCGGGTTTTTTTACTACATTATCTAATGCTAATAGTGTTTCTAATAGCGATTCCATTTCGTTTAATTTCCAAGAATTCGCACCATCGCTGAGAGCTTTTTCAGGATTGGGGTGTGTTTCCATGAATAAGCCTGAAATTCCCACCGCCACTGCCGCACGCGCTAAAACAGGCACAAATTCACGTTGACCACCCGAGCTTGTACCTTGTCCACCAGGTAATTGCACTGAATGGGTGGCATCAAAAACAACAGGGCAACCCGTTTCACGCATTACCGCGAGTGAGCGCATATCAGAAACTAAATTGTTATATCCAAACGATGCCCCCCGTTCGCAGACCATGATTTGCTGATTACCAGTTGCTTTCGCTTTATTGACGACATTTACCATGTCCCACGGCGCAAGAAATTGCCCTTTTTTGATATTGACAGGAATGTTTTGCGCGGCAACAGCTTGAATAAAATTGGTTTGCCGACATAAAAACGCGGGCGTTTGCATCACGTCAACGACGGAAGCAACTTCGGCTAATGGTGTGTCTTCATGAACATCGGTGAGAACGGGAACGCCAATTTGTTTTTTTACTTTTTCGAGAATTTCTAGCCCTTTTTCAACACCTAAGCCCCGAAAGCTCTCGTGTGAGGAACGATTGGCTTTGTCAAAAGATGATTTGTAAATAAATGGAATGCCTAAGCGATCCGTTAACTCTTTCAAATACCCCGCTGTATCAAGTGCCATTTGTTCACTTTCAATGACGCATGTTCCTGCAATTAGAAAAAAGCGGTGTTCTAATCCGACTTCAAAATTACATAATTTCATTTTTTATCTTCTGTTTTCAAAAGCAGCTTGTACAAAACCGCTAAATAAGGGATGTCCACGACGTGGTGTTGAGGTAAATTCGGGGTGAAATTGGCACGCAATAAACCAAGGATGCTCGGGAATTTCAATAACTTCAACCAAACGACCATCAATTGATTTACCTGAAAAACGCATTCCACCCGCTTCTAATTTTTCAATATATTGATTATTGAATTCATATCGATGACGATGACGCTCGGTAACCACGTCTTTTTGGTAAACTGAAAACGCTAATGTATCTTGCATCAAACGGCATTGCTGACTTCCTAAACGCATGGTGCCGCCTAAATCCGAATTTTCGTCCCGTGTTTGCACGTTACCACAATCCCCCATCCATTCAGTAATTAAGCCAATCACAGGATGCGGCGAATTGGGTAAAAATTCCGTACTGTGTGCGCCTTCTAAATTCACGACATTCCGCGCAAATTCAATGACTGCCGTTTGCATTCCTAAACAAATGCCTAAATACGGAATTTTGTTTTCTCGTGCATAACGTACCGTTGCAATTTTACCTTCAACGCCACGTTCACCAAATCCACCAGGAACCAAAATTGCATCGACATTTTTTAAGCGGGCGGTGCCTTCTTCTTCAATCAATTCAGAATCGATGTAAGTGATTTTGACTTTCAAACGATTGCGAATTCCCGCATGAGTTAAGGCTTCGTTAATTGATTTATACGCGTCTGTGTGTTCAACATATTTTCCAACGATAGCGATATTCACACTTTGTTCAGATTGCGCGATAGCTTCTAAAACGGTTTGCCATTCGTGTAAATCCGCTGGCGGAACGTCTAAACGCAAACGACGCACCACAATTTCATCTAAACCTTGTTCGTGCAACATCAACGGAATGCGATAAATCGTATCTGCATCAATTAACGAAATTACAGCGTGTTCTTCAACGTTGGTAAAAGAAGCAATTTTGCGGCGGTCGCTGACAGGAATCGGCAGCTCAGAGCGGCAAATCAATACATCAGGTTGAATCCCAATCGTGCGTAATTCTTTTACAGAATGTTGCGTCGGTTTTGTTTTGATTTCCCCCGCACTACGAATGTAAGGCACTAGTGTTAAATGCACGAATAACGAACGTTCGCTACCTAATTCAAAACGCATTTGACGAATTGCTTCTAAAAATGGCAAGGATTCAATATCGCCCACCGTGCCACCGACTTCAATCAGCGCAACGTCGATGCCTTCTGCGCTGGCATAAACACGGCGTTTAATTTCGTCCGTAATGTGCGGAATGACTTGGACTGTACCGCCTAAATAATCGCCACGACGTTCATTTCGTAAGACAGAATCATAAACTTGACCTGTGGTGAAATTATTCTTTTTGGACATTGTCGTTTTTAAAAAACGTTCGTAATGTCCCAAATCCAAATCCGTTTCTGCGCCGTCTTCGGTCACAAAAACTTCACCGTGCTGAAACGGACTCATCGTGCCTGGATCGAGGTTGATATATGGATCAAGTTTGGTCATGGTGACTTTTAAACCACGTGCTTCCAAAATCGCGGCAAGCGATGAGGCGGCAATACCTTTGCCTAACGACGACACCACGCCGCCTGTTATAAATATGAATTTTGTCATTATTACTTTGGAATTTTTTGAAAAGAGAGGAA
>CANKON010000222.1 GCA_947484105.1 Methylococcaceae bacterium
CACGATCAAAAATATCACAATCTTCGTCGGTCACTTCGCCGTGAATCAACAACGGCAAATCGTATTTTTCTAACGTTGCCAACAACGGATAAGTTTTGGTTACATCAGCAACGCCTGCATCGGAATTAGTTGTTGCGCCCGCTGGATAAAGTTTAAACGCATGAATATGTTCACATTCGGCGGCGAGTTCGATTTCGTCAATCGTCGTTGAAGCTGTTAAATACAATGTCATCAATGGCGTAAAACTCAAACCTTCTGGAATCGCTTGCAAAATTTCTTCTCGATACGCTAATGCCTGCGCCACGGTTGTTACGGGCGGTTTCAAATTCGGCATAATAATCGCCCGCGCAAATTGGTGAGCCGTATGCGGCAAAACTGTTTTCAAAATCGCGCCATTGCGAACGTGTAAATGGCAATCGTCGGGGCGAGTAATGGTCAATGTTTTCATAATTGCATCCTAAGTCTGTAAAATAAGCACATTCTATAGGCTATCGCCTTGAAAAATGAATAATTCACGTCATCTTTTTTTATTTTTGGAGTTACAAAAATGCCCCTTTATGAATATGTTTGCAAAGCGTGTGGTAATGAACACGAAGCCTTACAAAAATTAAGTGCTGATCCACTTAAAGATTGTCCCAAGTGCCAACAACCCGAACTTGAAAAAAGAATTTCAGCAGCAGGTTTTCGTCTAAAAGGCACTGGCTGGTATGAAACGGATTTTAAAAGCGGCGCGAAAAAAAATGTCGTCAATGATGCTACGCCAGGCACTCCCACAGTTTGAAACATTTAGATTGACGTAATTGTGACGCTATCGAACTAGCCTAGCAAGCAATCAATGGGGTAGAATTAACCCGATTATTTGTAATAATTATTCGGTAAAAGGAACAGGGCAAATTAAGCCGTATCGCTTTGAATTACCAACGGATATACGATAAAGTTTTTAAACTACTAGAGGAGTTTTCTCCGTGAAAAAAAGAAAGCAATTGTTCGCGGGTGCGACCTTAGCAACCCTGGGGTTGCAAAGCGCACAAGCGGATTACGCACTAAACTTGATGGAAGGGGTCACGAAAGTCAGTCATGACATTTTTGATTTACACATGCTTATCTTATGGGTTTGCGTGTTTATTGGGATTGCCGTTTTCGGCACGATGTTTTATTCGATGTACCATCACCGTAAATCGAAAGGACATAAAGCCGCTAATTTCCATGAAAATACCACTGTCGAAATTATTTGGACAATCATTCCTACTTTGATTTTGGTCGCGATGGCAATTCCCGCCACAAAAACCATGATCGAATTGGACAATGTTCAAAATTCTGACATGTCAATCAAAGTCACTGGCAAACAATGGTATTGGGATTATGAATATCTTGGTACCGGTGTGCATTTTGAAAGTCATTTAGATGCTGCAAGTGAAAAAGCGCATCGTGACGGCTCTGATCCACACGGTGTTCCACATTATTTGTTAAATGTAGATAAGCCATTGGTTGTACCTGTTGGCAAGAAAATTCGTTTCGTTTTCACCTCGGCTGATGTTATCCACTCTTGGTGGGTTCCCGATTTAGGTTGGAAAAAAGATGCGAATCCAGGTTTTATTAACGAAGCGTGGACATCGGTTGATAAACCAGGTACTTATCGTGGTCAATGTACCGAATTATGCGGACGCGATCATGGCTTTATGCCTATCGTAGTTATCGCAATGGAACAAAACGATTACGATAACTGGGTCGCGACAACCTTAGCGAAACAAAATGAAAAACCTGATTTAAGCGATTTATCACGTGAACAGTTAATGGCAAATGGCGCGGCGGTATATTTAAAAAATTGTGTCGCTTGTCACCAAATTGACGGAACAGGTGCTGCGGGTGCTTATCCAGCATTGCGTGGCAGTGCGAAAGTCAACGCGGGCATTGATCCTTTGATTGGTTTCTTGCAAGCGGGTACAAGCAAAATGCCTTCATTTGCTAAGTTGAAAGACAATGAATTAGCGGCAGTCATTACTTACATTAGAAATGCGCCTGAACTCGGCAATAAAGTTGGCGACGAAATTCAACCTAAAGCTATTACGCCCGTTTATGACGATGAGTGATAAATAATGGTTTCTCGTCTTTACTCTTTTTTAACTTTTAATGAGGTAAAAATATGTCTGCTGTAACAGCTGAACATGGACACGATGATCATCACGATGATCACGCCCACGGTCCTGAAAAGGGCTGGTTGCGTTGGATAATTACCACCAACCATAAAGATATTGGTACGTTGTATTTGTTGTTTGCGTTGGCGATGTTCTTCGTCGGTGGCGCGATGGCAATGATTATTCGTGCTGAATTGTTTGAACCTGGAATGCAATTTGTCAATCCACAATTCTTTAACTCGATGACCACCATGCACGCATTGGTAATGGTTTTCGGCGCAGTTATGCCCGCATTTGTGGGGTTGGCAAATTGGATGATTCCTATGATGATTGGTGCGCCTGATATGGCGTTGCCGCGCATGAACAACATGAGTTTTTGGCTGTTGGTTTCAGGCGTTTTGTTGTTGGCGTCTACTTTATTTATGGAAGGCGGCGCACCTGCTGGCGGTTGGACGTTATATCCACCGTTAGTTTTACAAACAGGTAATGCGTTACCGTTTGCTATTTTCTCAGTGCATTTGTTGGGTATTTCTTCAATTATGGGCGCAATTAACATTGTTGCGACCATTTTGAATATGCGTGCGCCTGCAATGCCATTGATGAAAATGCCAATGTTCGTTTGGACTTGGTTAATTACAGGTTTCTTGTTAATCGCAATTATGCCTGTATTTGCTGGCGCGGTAACGATGTTGTTAACCGATAAATTCTTCCACACCAGCTTCTTTGATGCAGCGGGTGGCGGCGATCCTGTTTTATATCAACACATTTTCTGGTTCTTCGGACACCCAGAAGTTTATGTCATGATTTTGCCAACGTTTGGTGTGGCTTCAACAATTATTCCTGTGTTTGCGCGTAAACCTTTATTTGGTTACAGCTCAATGGTTTATGCGACTGCTTCAATCGCGTTTTTGTCATTCATCGTTTGGGCGCATCACATGTTCACCGTCGGGATGCCAATTTCGGGTGAGTTGTATTTCATGTACGCGACGATGTTAATTGCGATTCCAACAGGCGTAAAAGTCTTTAACTGGACTGCAACGATGTGGAAAGGTGCAATGACGTTTGAAACGCCAATGTTATTTTCAATTGCCTTCGTTGTATTGTTCACATTAGGCGGTTTTACTGGCTTGATGATGTCTGTCGCACCAGTCGATTTCCAATATCATGATAC
>CANKON010000223.1 GCA_947484105.1 Methylococcaceae bacterium
CTGAAAGAACTGGGGACTCTTGTTAAAGACGTGTTTCAGTTAGTACCATCTGAAAAACACATGATTGGCAAGGATTTAGGGCGTTTGGAAGCATCTAATTCGTTGCAATACCAAGCATCGCGATGATTTTTCAGCAATGATAAACGCATGACGACTAAAAACTTGAACATCGAGTTAAACATATTCTCTAATTTTTAAACATGACAGGATTTTTATCATGGCAACGACAACAAAAATTACTTTAGATGGATCCGATTTAGTCGGAGCTGATCCATCAAAGCCTTTAAATATAAGTAAACCACTAACTTATTATTCAACATTTGATGGTGCTGTGTTAGGTGCTATTAACGCATTTGAAGGGAATCATCTTAAGCCTGCTGTGGTGGCTGATAAAGCAAATGGCATTGCGGCAGAAGCTGCAATTCCTGGTGATTGGCTACCCAAAACAAAAGGTGCTGATGCTTATGATCCAAGTTTGACGACATTGCAAACAATCAATTTATACACTGCGGCCGGGTCATCACTCATTATAAAAAATCAAAATAAAGACGCTCAAAACAGTTCAAATAGTTATGATTTTATCAGCGCAGGGGGAGGGATTCATTTATCAACAAATGCAACGATAAGCAACGCGGCTCCTGTTGTTCCCGTTAAAAAAACAAGTACAGGAACTACCAAAACCACAACAACTCCAACAGATGTGAAAACCGATTATGACAATCGAACAAATACGATTATCTACACGAATCTTGGGGAAGTTGGTACAGCAGATGATATTAAAGCAAGCCTAACGCAAATTAGTTATTCCATTTTTACGACAAAAAAAGATGTTTTAACTGCGAAAGTGAATTACAAACAATCTCTAAGTTATTACAAAGGGGCAGAATATAAAGTTGATATTTCAACCCAAAAAGAGGTGTTGTCAGATTCACCTGCACTTGCGTTTTCACCTACGAAAAATAGTGTTGTAATTGATAAATACGCTTATTTATCGAATGATTTTTCTATTTCGTTGTCAGGTAATATCATGGGGGCGTGGGGAACAGACGGCAATACAGAAATAATGACTTTAAAAAATGTGTCTGTACAAACGCCAGATTACAATTTGCAAACGGCGAATTTAATTGCCAAAAATGTTTATAACAATACCGATTATATTGATAAAAGCGGATTAACTAACCTCGATAGTTACAATTTAATTGCTGTAGGTGATATGCAAAGCCATATTATTGATTATGATTTGCCTAAGATATTAACAGGCGACAATATCGTGACGCTGAAACAAGCCGTCACTTTTGATGCTGGTGCAGGGAATGACAATGTAACAGGTTCAGCTGATGCCGATGTTGTTACTGGCGGTTCTGGAAACGATAGTATTACGGGAATGGCAGGTGACGATGCTATTACAGGGGATTCTGGAAGAGATATATTAAGCGGCGGTGGTGGAAACGACACATTAAATGGCGGTGATGGAAACGATAATATCACTGGCGGAGTAGGTGATGATGCTCTTACGGGCGATGCGGGTTCCGATACATTAACAGGAGGCGAAGGAAACGATATATTAAATGGCAGTGATGGAAACGATAATATCAATGGCGGTATTGGTAATGATTCTCTTACAAGTGACGCAGGGTCAGATAAATTAACAGGTGGGGGAGGTGCTGATACTTTTTCATTTCAAACATCGGATTTTTTCACCACAAACGCAAATGGGGATTTAGTTTTTAATAAATCTATTGATACGATTGCGGATTTTAAGCCTAAAGAAGGCGATACGCTCAGTTTTGGTGATATGGGTGAAGTCGCATTTTTTCAAAGTTTATCGAGTGCTAAATCCGAAAATGCAGCTCTTTTTTATCTAAAAGGCAAAATTTATTACGATACAAATCCTGCTGATGATATTTACAGACCAACAGTTATTGTCAAATTAACAGGAAATCCCAAAGTGAGCCCCGATTTCACAGGTTGGGAAACCGCTTAATCTCACTTTCAATAAACATTCATTTTTCAATTTTTTATTTAGAAACCATGCAAGAAATTTATCAACCTCAAGAAATCGAAACACAAGTCCAACAAGCGTGGGCAGTTTCAAAAATTTTTAACGTCACCGAAAAACCTGACCAAGAAAAATACTATTGTCTTTCTATGTTTCCGTATCCAAGCGGCAGATTGCACATGGGACACGTCCGAAACTACACCATCGGCGATGTGATTTCACGTTATCAACGAATGCTTGGCAAAAATGTGTTGCAACCAATGGGCTGGGATGCGTTCGGTTTGCCTGCTGAAAATGCGGCGATGCAACACAAAGTGCATCCTGCCGATTGGACTTACAGCAATATCGATTACATGCGTGACCAATTGAAACGCTTAGGTTTTGCCTACGATTGGGACAGAGAAATTGCGACTTGCAACCCTGATTATTATCGTTGGGAACAATGGTTTTTCTTGAAATTGCTCGACAAAGGTTTGGTTTATAAAAAAACTGCGCCTGTAAATTGGTGTCCGCACGATATGACCGTTTTGGCAAATGAACAAGTCATCGACGGTTGTTGCTGGCGTTGTGATACTAAAGTTGAACGCAAGGAAATCGCGCAATGGTTTTTGAAAATTACAGCTTATGCGGATGAATTATTGCAATCTCTCGAAACGCTCGAAGGCTGGCCAGAACAAGTAAAAACCATGCAAGCGAATTGGATTGGGCGTTCAGAAGGCGTGGAAATGGATTTTGCTGTGCCGAATGAAAATCCTGTTCGCATTTACACCACGCGCCCTGATACCTTGATGGGCGTGACGTATTTAGCCGTTGCGGCTGAACATCCGCTCGCGTTAAAAGTCGCTGAAACAAATACCGCCATTCGCGCATTCATCGAAGATTGCAAAACGATGGAAACCTCCGAAGCGGCAATGGAAACCATGGAAAAACGCGGCATCAATTCAGGCATTACTGCGTTGCATCCGATTACAGGCGAAAGCGTCCCCGTTTGGATTGCGAATTTTGTGTTGATGAGTTACGGCACAGGCGCGGTGATGTCAGTGCCAGCACATGACCAACGCGATTTTGAATTTGCTAAAAAATACGGCATTGTGATTAAACAAGTGATTTTTTCTGCAAAAGATGAAAACGACGATTGCAGCGAGCAAGCCTTCACGCAAAAAGGCGTATTGAAAAACTCAGGTGCATTTGATGGGCTAACTTCGCAAGAAGCCTTTGCCAAAATTGCCGAAACGTTAGAAGCGCAAAACAAAGGTGTTCGCAAAGTGAATTTCCGTTTGCGTGATTGGGGCGTTTCACGGCAA
>CANKON010000224.1 GCA_947484105.1 Methylococcaceae bacterium
TGGTAGCCGCAGCACCCAGCGAAATACCAAAAGCGTTATTACAACAACTCGCCATCGGCGGTGTAATGATTATTCCTGTCGGGGAGCAAGGCGGCGAACAGTTTTTGCAACGTATTACGCGCACCGAAAGTAGTTTTCAAATTGAAGAACTCGACCCTGTGATTTTTGTCCCTTTTTTAGCAGGCAAAGAATAATGTTTCAAAAACTTTATAACAAAACCTTGGGTTGGTCACGCCATCGTCACGCCGAAAAATATCTGAGTTTTGTCAGCTTTGCCGATTCGTCATTTTTCCCGATTACGCCGTTGGTGATGCTTGTTCCAATGGTTTTGGCGCAACGCGATAAAGCCTTTCGATTTGCCTTTTTGACCACGCTTTTTTCGGCATTGGGCGCAATTTTAGGTTACAGCATTGGTTATTTCTTATTTGAAGCCATTTCGCCGTGGTTGCAAACGACGCATTATTGGAACGATTATTTGTCCGCGAAAACGGAAGTGGACAAATGGGGGATTTGGGCGGTTTTAATCGGTGGATTTTTGCCGATTCCGTATAAAATTTTCACAATTACGGCGGGTTCATTAAATATGGCATTATTGCCATTTTTAGCAGTTTCAACATTTGGACGCGGTACACGCTTTTTTATCGTGGCATTTTTGCTCAAATTTGGTGGTAAAAAATTTGAAGAAAAATTAAGCCATCACATCAATAAAATCGGCTGGTTTGTCGTGGCGGCAATCGTTATCGGCGGCACGCTTTACTATTTTCTAAAACACAACACATAAAAATTATGACAAACATTTATTCTTTAGCCGTCGAAGGCGTACAAAAATTAGTGCCTTACAAAGCTGGCAAACCGATTGAAGAATTGGAACGCGAACTCGGTATTTCCAACATTGTGAAATTGGCATCAAATGAAAATCCATTGGGAATTGGCGAAAAAGCAAAATCTGCGATTCAAAATGCGATTGCAGATTTGGCGTTATATCCTGACGGCAGCGGGTTTAATTTAAAAACGGCGTTAGCCAAAAAATATGGTGTTTCTACTGAACAAATCACGCTAGGCAATGGTTCAAATGAAATTTTAGAATTAGTAGCGCGTGCATTTTTAACACCTGAAAATGAAGTTATTTTTTCGCAACACGCTTTTGCGGTTTATCCAATTGTGACTCAAGCGGTTGGTGCAAAAGCTGTTGTCACGCCTGCGATAGATTATGGTCACGATTTGCTTGCCATGTTTGAACGTGTCACCGCAAAAACACGCCTTATTTTTATTGCAAATCCCAATAATCCAACAGGAACTTTACTTAAACAAGAAGCAATTGAACATTTCATTGGCTTATTGCCGTCACACGTTATTTGTGTGTTGGATGAAGCGTATTTTGAATTTGTCAGCCAAATGGAAACGATTGATTCAGTTTCATGGTTGCAAAAATTTCCGAATTTGATTATCACACGTACATTTTCAAAAGCCTATGGTTTAGCGGGTTTGCGAGTGGGTTACAGTTTATCGAGTGTTGAAATTGCCGATTTATTAAATCGTGTTCGCCAACCGTTTAATAATAATTCACTGGCGTTAGTCGCGGCGGAAGCGGCTTTAAATGACGATGAACACGTTCGTGACACGGTTGAAAATAATACGCTTGGCATGATGCACCTCACCGCAGGTTTTGAAGCGTTAGGGTTAACGTGGATTCCGTCGGCAGGTAATTTCGTTTCAGTCGATTTAAAACAAGACGGAATGCCAATTTATGAAGCCTTATTACGAAAAGGTGTGATTGTGCGTCCTGTTGGGGTTTATGAAATGCCGACTTTTTTACGAATCAGCATTGGAACACACGCTGAAAATGCAAAGTTTTTGACCGCGTTGAAGGACGTTTTAACGGATGTTTAAAAAATTATGTGTGATTGGCGTCGGGCTAATTGGCGGTTCCATTGCAAAAGCCGCTCGCGCTAATAAATTAGCGCAGACCATAGTGGGTTTTGGGCGATTAGATGACGTTGAAAATTTGCAGCTCGCCAAAGATTTAAACGTGATTGATGAATTTTATACGGATATTGAAGCAGCAATTTTAGACGCAGATTTCGTCGTTATCGCCACACCTGTTGCCGCGACTGAAAACATTTTGAAATTACTCAAACCGTTTTGGTCAGCGCAAACGCTTTACAGTGATGTGGGCAGCACAAAAGGAAATGTCATCGAAGCCGCGAAAGCGGTTTTTGGTTTTGTGCCTGATAATTTTATTCCTGCTCACCCGATTGCGGGAGCAGAAAATAGCGGTGTTCAAGCGGCGTTAGTCGATTTATTTTTGGTTAAACGTTTAATTATTACGCCTGTTGAAAATACCAACATGATTGCGTTAGAAAAATTGGAAACGTTTTGGGAAAAAATCGGCGCGTTGGTGTCGATTATGGATGTTCAACAACACGACAATGTTTTAGCCGCAACAAGCCATTTGCCACATCTTTTGGCATTTGCATTGGTGGATATGTTGGGACAACGTGACGAACAAGAAGCCATTTTCAAATACGCAGCAGGAGGATTCCGAGATTTTACACGCATCGCCTCAAGCGACCCGACGATGTGGACAGCAATTTGCGAAGCAAATAAAACGGAACTTTTGCCATTGCTTGACCAATTCAAAACAGAATTATCAAAAATTCAACAGCTATTAGAATCCGAAAGTTATGACCAATTGTTTGAATTATTCACTTATGCAAAGACGGCACGCCAACGATTTTTGAATCAAACGAAAGGATAATTTTGTAAAAAACGACATTCGCTTTGTTGCCATTAAAAAACGCTAAAAATAATAAAAATATGTGTTAAGGACATTGTATGAAAGGTTTATTTTCACCCGCGATTGCGTTAATGAACAGGCTCGGCTACACCAAAAAATTTATGGTACTGGGGCTGATTTATCTCATTTCTATCGTGGTGATGTTTTTCAGTTTATACAGTAATTTTTCGCAAGTCATTCATTCAACACAACGTGAGTTGAACGGAATGATACTTCTAAAATCCTTGACTCAAACTGTGCAAACCATTCAACAGCATCAAAGTATCACGACGTTACCACACGATGATTTTATGCGTAGCGAACGAGGAAAAGTTGAAAACGAAATTGTAAAAAAAATGGCTCTCACGGATCAAAATTTGCCGTATGACACGTTGCTAAATCATCACGATACCGTATTGAATAGAGAATGGCGACGAATCAAAACAAATTTTCAAGGATTACGCATCAAAAGTGAATCGTGGTCGCCCGCACAGAATTTTGCGGCGTATATCGAA
>CANKON010000225.1 GCA_947484105.1 Methylococcaceae bacterium
AATTTTTGCATTAATTCCAACAACGGTTCACGCGCCAGTTTTTCAGGCATAAATGCCGCGATTTGAAAATTAAAATTGCCCATCGTAATCGGTTTTGAAATCGAGCCTAAATAACTTTCATTACCAAAAAACCAAAGCGATTTTTGAGAAAAATCATACGCTAATTCAATTGTTTCAACGCCATTTTGTCTGAATAATTCAGCCGTTTTATGACCGTTTTCACGCAAAGCGAAATTGTTATCGGTTGGCGCAAGCAATTTTGTCATGTCATCCCACGAATGCGTAATCACTAAATAACCTTGCATTTTTAATTGTGGCGGTTGTAATTTCGTGACATGGGCAATGATGCTTCCGTTGATAAAGGGGACTTCATGTTTAAAAATCAGCTGATAATCAGCCTTTGTTTGCCATGCTTCGGGCAATTTTGTTTTTGAAATGTTTTGCTGCGTTGACGCAATTAGAATTCCAGCTTCGTTGAAAACATATAAATCGCCTTGCAATTGGTAATATTGTTTTAAGTTTTTAAGTTCTGTGTTGATACGTTTATCTAAATCATCCACCACAATATCAAGCATCACCGAAGATGCCCGCCACGATAACAAATTTGTGCGTTCAAACATTAAAAGGTTGTTAATTTCATCGGCTTTATGGTCTGCGAGTTCTGTTAAATTCCGACTGATTTGTTCGTTGATTTTTTCGCCAAATTGGTAAAAAACAACTGAACTCAAGGTTACTGTCACCAGTAAAACAATCAAACTAAAAAACAGCGTTAAACGAACAGAAAGCGAAAAACGTGACATAAATACTCGTTATTTAAATTGTTGCAAAATTTTAATTTGTGAACTTTGAGGTTTCGTTTCAACGTAACCAATCGCGCCTTTAATACGCTCGACAAACAGTACAACGGCTTGCTCAGAATTTTGTGTCACAGGCGGCGATTCTCCTTTAAAAAGCATTTTGTCCCAATAACTGCCCAATTTTTCAGGCGTGCTATCGAAAATTTGCGCCGTGAAACGTGCTCTTGCGTCAGCGGTTGCTGGCAAATTAATTGGCATAATGTCGTCACCATTTTCCCAATGTTTTTTCTTGAGCAAGTAAATCGCAGAAATCTCACTTTTATCAAGTTTTTCAATCGGCAAATCTTTATTTGCAATGATGAATAAATCAGCATGAACTGAAAGCGGCAACAAAGCAGCTAATAAAATAATTAACATTTTCATTAGAACAATACCGCAATCGAGCTATAAAGTCCCGTCTGATTATGAAATACGCTACCTTCGGTTTGTTGCCATGCAAGTTTGAACGATAAACTCGGTACAGGACGATAAACGACTCCCGCTAACCCTGTATTTGTCGCTTGAATTTTGTCTTCAAATTCAAAGTGTTCGTAGCGCGTTACGACGCTAAATTTATCTACAACAGGGACAACCATTTGTATATAACCGCCCCAATCATTGTCGTGGGCATGTTGTTCTTTAGAATCAATGTAAGTGAACAGTAATTCACTTTCTAACTCGAACCATTGATGTTGCCAATTTCCATCAATGCCAATGGATTCGCGTATTTCATCGCTGTGCATGACGTTGGCGTGTTGAAACGCAACGCCAACGTAATAATCTAAATCTTCATTCAAAATCCAACGTGCGCCCGCAACCGTATCGTATTGGCGTTCATGTTCATCCAGCGTTTTGTGATTAAAGTCTTGTGCAGGTTGAACATAAAGTTCGAGCGCGTGACCTGAAAGTGCATCGAAATCATGACGCCATTGCAAACCTGTAATGTAATCTGCTCGCGAATAGGTTGACGTGATGGGACGATTAGTTGTCCAAACCAGCGGCGCAGCATGAACGATATTCCAATGATTGATTGACGCAAGCATTTTTCCAACGCGCAAGGTATCTTCATCGGTGACTTGTATATCGTTATAAATTCGCTCAATCACTAAATGAGCATTATTAAATTGCCAGCCATTTCCTGATTCCCAAAGCGGCATCGAATACGCTTCAGCTTCTAAAAAGGGATTTAACCAGCGATTGAACTTGCCCGATACAAAAAGACTTAAATCATCTAATTCAACAGAAGTGGGTTTGCGATTAGGTGCGCTAATCGCAAAGTTTGCGTAGCCTGATAAATTGATTGAATCCATCCAAGATGATTGTGACTCGTCAGCAAAAATCAGAGGCGAGCAGCAAAGTAAATGAAAACCTAAAAAATAGACGGTTGGATTTTTGAATTTAAGCAACGCCATAGAATTTTAAAATGAGAGAATTATTTGCACGAATTATAAAGCTTATTACGTTTTACGCTGCAATTTTGAAACAAAAAGCACGCAAAACAGTTCGATTTTGTAGCGATTCTGTCAGAATGTTATGATTGGTCAATTTAAATAATTATGTATTCACATGGCAGATATAAGAAAACGTAGCCGTTCGCGTTACGAGCAACCCGCTTCTCGCAATCCTCGAAGCAAAAAAAAATCGTCTTCCTTTCCGTGGTTTAGTAGCCTATTTTTAATTGGATTGGGAATTGGCGGATTTTTCTTGTTTGGGTATTTGGGCGTATTGGATTACAACGTCCGCAAACAATTTGAAGGCAAACGCTGGGCAATTCCCGCGCGAGTTTATGCCAGTCCGTTAGAAATTTATGCGGGTATCAACATGAGTGCCGCGCAATTTGAATCACAACTAAAAACACTGCATTATCGCGTTGATTCAGCGTTAACTGCCGAAGGAACTTATATCCGAAAAGGCACACAAATTTTTCTTAAAACACGTCCGTTTAATTTTTGGGACGCGCCGCAAGAAAGCAGTTTGATTCGTTTAAATTTTACCGATTCGACAGTTGAAACCATCACTGATTTAGGCAATGAAAATGTTCCGATTGCGTTGTTACGTTTAGATCCTGCACAAATCGGGACGTTGTACCCACATATCAAAGAAGATCGCGTTTTAATTAAATTAAGCGACGCGCCAAAATCGTTGATTGATGCGTTGTTAGCGTCAGAAGATCGCGATTTTTATCACCATTTTGGTTTGTCATTTCGAGGTATTGCGCGAGCAATGCTAACCAATTTGAAAGCGGGTAGCATGGTGCAAGGTGGCAGCACGATTACGCAGCAATTGGTTAAAAACTTTTATTTAAGTTCCGAACGCAGTTTAACGCGCAAAATTAACGAAGCCTTTATGGCGTTAATTTTGGAATATCGCTACAGCAAAAATGAAATTTTAGAAGCGTATTTGAATGAAATTTACTTAGGACAAAACGGCAGCAATTCGGTTCA
>CANKON010000226.1 GCA_947484105.1 Methylococcaceae bacterium
AAGTTTTTTGGCGCGTAATAATGCGCCATGTGTTCATTCCAAACTTGTGCCAGCGGGAAACGGTCTAAAACCCAATTGCCGCACATTCTTAAACGAGTCGGTTTTAAATTCATGCCGTTTTCTCCTCTTCACCAATAATAATTTGCGTGTCGGTGATATAACGATAAGGGGGAACTTCTAAATTAGTTGGTGCAGGAACGCCTTTATAAACACGTCCTGCCAAATCAAACCACGAACCGTGACACGGACAGAAAAAACCACCTTTCCAATCTGCACCTAAATCATGTGGCGCAACTTCAGGTCTAAAAGTGGGTGAGCAACCTAAATGCGTACACAATCCAACGGCGATAAAAATTTCTGGTTTCATCGAACGCACGGGATTTTTACTTGATTCAGGTTGACTTGATTGATTCGATTGCGGATCACTCAATTTAGTGTCTAATGTCGTTAATGTTGCTAAAACTTCAGGTGAACGTTGTAATACCCAGACAGGTTTTCCACGCCACGCGACACGAATCAATTGTCCAGCTTCTATTTTACTGATGTCTACTTCAACGGGCGCACCTGCTGCCATAGCTTTTACACTTGGTTGCATTTGCGACAAAAAAGGAACTGCTAAATAGCCTGTGCCGACCGCACCCACAACGGTTAATGCCGTCGTCAGAAACTGCCGTTTTGACTTATCAACACTTTCGTTAATCATTAAGAACTCTCCTGGTTAGAACTACATTTTTTCTTGTTTTTATTATGGGCAATATACCATTAGAACACTGGTTATTTGAAGTTTTTGCAAGGATTTAACCCCTAGTTTATATAGTAAATCGTAATTTTTCTGATTATTATCGATTCTTGAGCATCGTTAAAATTTTATTTAATCGCTAATCAATGCTAAAGTTAATCTGTATTAAATTACTTGGTTATTATTTACTTTTAGGAGATTGTTATGACTTTTGAATTACCTGCGTTACCATTTGAAAAAGATGCCCTTGCCCCTTATATTTCAGCTGAAACCTTAGAATTTCACCACGGTAAACATCATCAAACTTACGTCACAAATTTAAATAATTTAGTTCCTGGAACTGAATTTGAAAATTTATCGTTAGAAGAAATCGTTGTGAAAGCAACGGGCGGAATTTTTAACAATGCCGCGCAAGTTTGGAATCATACGTTTTATTGGAACTGTTTAGCTCCAGATGCTGGTGGTGAACCTACTGGCGAATTAGCGGCTGCAATTAACGCTACATTTGGTTCTTTTGCGACATTCAAAGAAGAATTCACCAAAACTGCCATCACTACTTTTGGTTCTGGTTGGGCGTGGCTGGTAAAAAATGCAGACGGTAGCTTGGCGTTAGTTAGCACAAGCAACGCGGGTTGCCCGTTGACGGCTGGACAAACACCATTGTTGACGTGTGACGTTTGGGAACACGCTTATTATGTGGATTACCGCAATGCGCGCCCTGCGTATTTGGAAGCATTTTGGGCATTAGTGAACTGGGATTTTGCTACGAAAAATTTTGCTGCGTAATTTTTAAGTTCATTTTCGCCCCTATAAAAACGCCCGACTTTCTTTCAAAAATCGGGCGTTTTTTGTACGTTCAAACTTTTAAATTTCGTCGCACTGAATATCTTTGAGCAAACCTAAATGTTTTACGTCGATTTCGATAAGCAACTCGGTATCACCAAATTCATCGAGACTTTCTTCTAAAATGTTGGCACACGCAAACAATTTTGCCCGAATTCCGCCTTCTTTGGGTGATAAATAACAGCGGCGACGCACTTTGGTATTCGCGAATTTTTCGACTAAAACCTCAAGTAACAATTCAATTCCCGCACCCGTCACGGCGGATAACCACACGCGAATGGCATTGCCTTCTTCGTCTCGATCAATATGTGGCGCGACGTTTTCCAGCAAATCAATTTTGTTAAAAATTTCCAAACGTGGAATGTCTGCCGCGCCAATTTCTTTCAATACCAAATCGACTTGGTGCATCAAATCTGCACGGTCTTCAGCGTGAGCGTCAACAATGTGCAACAATAATTCCGCTTCGCAGGCTTCTTGCAACGTCGATTTAAATGCCGCCACCAATTCGTGCGGTAATTGCCGAATAAAACCGACTGTATCCGCAAAAACCACTTCGTTATTATTCGGCAACGGACAACGACGCAGCGTCGGGTCGAGCGTGGCAAACAATTGATCCGCCGCATAAATATCCGAACCCGTCAGTGTGTTGAACAACGTAGATTTTCCCGCGTTGGTGTAACCGACTAGCGAAATGGTCGGCGTTTCACTTTTCTTACGCTGACTGCGTCCTTGATGACGTTGTTTATCAACTTTATCCAGTCGCTGCTGAATTTGTTTCAAACGCACGGCGAGCAATCGGCGATCCGTTTCTAACTGCGTTTCACCTGGCCCGCGCATACCGATTCCGCCTTTTTGGCGTTCCAAATGTGTCCAACCGCGCACCAATCGCGTCGATAAATGTTTCAATTGCGCCAATTCAACCTGCAATTTGCCTTCAAACGATTGCGCTCGTTGCGCGAAAATATCCAGAATCAAACCATTTCTATCGACGACGCGAACACCCAAAAATCCTTCTAAATTACGTTCCTGACTCGGCGAAAGCGCGTGATTAAACAACACCACATCCGCCTCGAACATTTGAATGGCGACTTTTAATTCGTCGAGTTTCCCCTTGCCAATAAAGTATTTGGAATCGGGACGTTGCCGCCCGCCCGTCAGCACATGAACGGGTTCGGTGCCTGCGGATTTCGCTAACTCCTTGAGCTCTGGCAAATTTTCTTGCCCGCGATGAAACGTAATGTGAACCAAAATCGCACGTTCGCCTGCGTCAGGACGTTCTGAAACTAAATCTTGCATCATAATTTAATCGTCGCTGTCATCAACGTCGCCTCCTAAGCGCACCATTTTGCTCGGCACAATGGTTGAAATCGCGTGTTTATAAACCATTTGACTAACCGTATTTTTCAACATGATGACGTATTGATCGAACGAATCAATTTTGCCTTGCAATTTAATCCCGTTCACTAAAAAAATCGACACCGGCGTATGCTCTTTTCTAAGAATATTTAGAAAGTTATCTTGTAAATTTTGACTTTTGGACATCCGTTTTCTCCTGATTATTAGATTGGTTTTTCTTATTTTTATTGCGCCAAAATCGGCACGGAATAGCGTTTCTCAACGACTCACGCAATTATACGACATTTAATTTTGTATCGTACGAGCTTGCGAATAAAGTGTTGCGGCAATAACC
>CANKON010000227.1 GCA_947484105.1 Methylococcaceae bacterium
ATTTTGTGCATTGAACGTTCATTCGACAAGGGTTTTTCCAATGCCACACGCCACGATGTCCCATCAGGTTTTTTACCGCGTGTTTGCAGTTCGCCACCAATTTCAACCAAATAATTGTCTGCGCCTTGCGCTTCCAAAATCGCCGCCACTTGTGAAACACTATAACCTTGCCCAATGGATGACATATCGACTTTTAAATCAGGTACTTTTTTGCGTAAATGTGTCGCATCGACGGTTTCTAATTGCGAAAAACCAACTTGCGACAAGATTTTTTGCAAATTCGCAGGCGAAGGTTGTGTCAATGATTCACCTTTAAATCCCCACAAATCAAACAACGGCTTAATCGTCAAATCATAACAGCCTTTTGTTGCTCCACTCACAACGCGCGTTTTTTCGATTAAATCGACAATTTCTGCACTGATTTCTTGCGGCTGAGTTGAATGTGTGGCGTTGAATTTTTCAATCGCCGAATCATTGCGGTAATTTGAAAGTTGTTCATCCAAGCGTTTTAGTTCAACGTCTACGACTTGTTGTAATGCAATGGCATCGATATTTTTTTGCGCCGACCAAAAACTAACGTGATACGTTGTACCTTGGGCGTAACCTTCAAATTTCTGGACGGTTTTGGGTTGATCACATGCCGTTAAAATTAACGCAAAAAGAAAATAAGGTCGCCGAATCATTCTGCCATTCCAGCAATCAAATACAACCCTTTTGAATCGCGGCGACGTTTGACTTCCCATACGCAACACAAAGAAACGACAGCGGCAATCATAATGTAAATGGCAATGGGGTAATTTGAGCCTGTTTTTGTAATCAATGTTGTGACAAGCATCGGAGCAGTCCCGCCAAAAATTGCGGCTGCCAAATTACATGACAACGACATACCTGTGTAGCGCGTTCGAGCAGGGAAAAGTTCTGTCACCAACGTGGGAATAGGTGCAATATAAAACGCGATAATGCTGGCAAAAACGACTTGTGAAATCAGCGCAAATGTAAACGTTTGGTAATCTAATAAATAAACGTAGGGAATTGCAAATAACAAATAACAAACCGTGACAATTTTCATCAACCGTTCACGGTTTTTAGTGTCACATAAAATCGCAGAAATCGGCGCACAAATCATCATTACGCCCAACACCGTCAAGTAAATTGTCAGCGCGTCAGCACTGCTAAAGTGCATAAATTTCACCATGAAACTGGGCATAAAAACGGTTTGAATATAAAACGGAATCGTCACGGCTAAATACAAACCCACGCCCAATAAAACTTCTTTATAATTATTTTTAAACGTTTCGCTGATAGGGGATTCTGAAATATGCCCCGCTTCTTGCGCTTCAATGAAAACAGGACTTTCGTTCAATTTTGTCCGAATATATAAACCCACTAAACCAATAAAAAATCCCAAAATAAACGGAATTCGCCAACCAAACGTATCAAAATCTTCCGCTGACATAAATTTTGCTAACAAGGCAGAAATCATCGTGCCGAAAAACAAGCCAATCAACATACTAATCATCGATAAACTGCCGACACGGGTTTTATTTGTCGGTTTCGCGTGTTCAACCAAATATACAATTGAACCGCCAAATTCGCCGCCGATTGCAACGCCTTGAACTAAGCGAATTAACGTCAATAAAATTGGCGCATAAATGCCAATCATTTCGTAAGTTGGTAATAAACCAATGCACGCAGTCGGAATTGCCATCATTAAAATTGATAATGACAGCGCATTTTTGCGTCCGTATTTGTCACCAATATAACCGAACATCATTGCGCCAAGTGGACGCATCAAAAAGCCAATTGCAAAAATTCCAAACGTCGCAATTAACGCCACGGCATCGTCGCCAGCGGGAAAAAAATGTTTGCTGATTAACGCCGTGAATGTGCCGTAAAGCGCGTAGTCGTACCATTCCAAACCGTTTCCGAGCATGGTCGAAGCGACGACTTTTTTCATTTGAGACATGAGAAATCCTGTGGGGCTATGTGATATAAAAAATTGTAAAAGGTGTTAATTAGTAATCCGTTGCACTTATGACTTGAATCCACCAAATCATTTTTTATGTTTGTGATTTTCATGCTACTTCTTATCCTCCAGTCATATTCATGTATCGCAAAATAATGGGTTGTTCTTTGACATTGAATTCGTGCTTTTCGGGTTTAATTTCCATCGAATCAATAATAGCTTGCTTCAAATTTTCAGAAGTGAAATTAGGCGAGCGTAAAATTTTTTTCAAATCGACAGAATGTTCATTCCCCAAACATAGCAACAATCGACCTTCAACGGTTAAACGTACACGATTACAAGTGCTGCAAAAATTGTGGCTATGCGGCGAAATGAAACCGACGCGCGTTCGAGTGTTTGGGATGTTGAAATAATCGGAAGGTCCGCCCGTTTTGTCTTTGCTCCTTTGTAACACAAAACGTGTTTCTAAATCAGCCCTGATTTCGTCGCTGGAATAATACGCTTCGGCACGATTATGTTTTTCAACAATACCTAATGGCATTTCCTCAATAAAACTGATGTCGAGTTCGTTTTCAATGGCAAATTGTACTAAATCGCCCACTTCGGCGTGATTGCGATTTTTCAAAATTACGGCGTTTAATTTGATACGTTCAAAACCTTCTTTTTTTGCCGCTTGAATTCCATTTAAAACGGTTTGTAAATCACCTGTGCGCGTTAATTCTTTGAATTTTGCAGCATCAAGCGTATCTAAACTAATGTTTAAGCGTTTCACATTTGCCACTTTCAAAATGGGAGCGGCGGTGACAAGTTGTGAACCATTTGTTGTTAAAACCAATTCGTGCAACCCGTTTAATGCGCCTATTTTTTGGAATAATTCCAGCGCCCCTTTTCGTACTAACGGTTCGCCACCCGTAATGCGGATTTTTTTTACACCCAATTCCACGAACGTTTTGGCAAGAATATAAATTTCTTCTAGGCTTAAAATTTGATTGCGTGGCAAAAAGGTCATGTCTTCTGCCATGCAATATACACAACGAAAATCACATCTATCTGTAATTGAAATTCGTAAATAATCGACGGTGCGTCCGAATCGGTCAGTGAGTTTCATCATTTTTCAACTTTGAATGGCACGTGCCACGGCTTCAGCGACTTTAATACCATCGATTGCGGCAGATAAAATACCGCCCGCATATCCCGCGCCTTCGCCTGCGGGAAACAAGCCGATAGTATTTAAACTTTGAAAATTATCACCACGTTTAATGCGAATCGGTGACGACGTGCGCGTTTCAACACCCGTTAAAAG
>CANKON010000228.1 GCA_947484105.1 Methylococcaceae bacterium
GTAAAACACAAATGTATGATTAGTGCAGGATTAGGCGGCAAAGACACATTATTAACAGCAATTATTGCTATCAATTACAAAGACGGCACGCTCATTTTGGATTATGGCGCGTCAGATTACTTGAACAAAAAATTGGTCAGTACGCCACACGTCAAGTTCACAACAGGCTTTAATGGCATTCAAGTTGCGTTCACAGGCGATAAAATCACAAAAGTAAAATACCAAGGCGATGACGCTTTTTTAATGCCGATTCCGAGTTCTTTATTTTGGTACAACCGCCGCGAATACTACCGCGTGAACACACCGATTATGAATCCGAGTTTGTGTGAAATCAGATTAAAAACACCTCAAGAAAATTCAAAGCCCGAGTATATCGAAGCCTATAAAGCAGCAACAAATACGATTAGAAATCAGTTGCTTACTAAGCTTCAAGTGGATGCGGTTGCTGAGCAACAAGCGTTTTTGAAAGCTTACGCGAAAATGTCAGTAGAAAATAAAATTAAAGCAAAAAGTGAACGGCAGAAACTTGAAGCCCAGCGCGAGGCGAATCCTATTACGATTGACGAAAAGAAAACAAATTTGATTTCATTGCATTTGCATGACATTAGCTTGACAGGTTTTTCGATGCGGAATCACAGCGAAGATTTTTCATTTTTCTTAAATCGCGGCACAATTTGTGAGGATTGCACTTTGATTATGCCTGAACATGGAGAGGTTAATGTTTCACTTCAAATTATGATGAAACGAGAAGTTGAATTCCATAAAGCTGGGGAGTTTTCAGAATTGGTAGGCGTGCAATTTCTTAATTTGAAACAATCTTCAGAAACTCTTATTTTGCGTTATATTCAAGATTTAGAACGTCAAAGTGGCGTTTTAAATCTTTAAAACATAAGCGGTGCATAAACCATTTATGCACCGCATTCAGATTTTACATATTATCTAAAATCGCTTTTTTCACTGCATCTAAACTTGCTTCAATCGTAACGGGTTTTGCGTCAGCACATTGCATCATTGCTGTGTCGGGATCTTTAATGCCGTTGCCCGTCAATGTACAAACAATCGTGCTACCGTCAGGAATTTTGCCTGTACTGATGTCGTGTAACGCGCCTGCGAGTGATGTTGCTGAAGCGGGTTCACAGAAAATCCCTTCAAATTGCGATAACATTTTTTGCGCTGCTAAAATTTGTTCGTCGCTAAATTTATCAAACCAACCATTTGATTCTTTTTGCGCGGTCCACGCTAAATCCCAAGATTGTGGGTGTCCAATACGAATGGCTGTGGCAATCGTTTCAGGATTATCGACCATTGCCCCTAATGCAAAGGGGGCAGCACCTGCCGCTTGATAACCACACATCACAGGTGTATTTCTGCAAATTCTATCTGTGAAATATTCTTTGTAGCCTTTCCAATAAGCGGTAATGTTTCCAGCGTTTCCGACTGGCAAACAATGATAATCAGGTGCAAAACCCAATTCATCCACAATTTCAAAAGCAGCCGTTTTTTGTCCTTCTAAACGGTAAGGATTGATTGAATTTACGATTGTTACAGGCGCGTGGTCAGCCACTTCTTTGACTAACGCCATGCCACGGTCAAAGTTGCCGCTGATTTGAATGATTTTTGCGCCATACATCAAGGTTTGTGCCAATTTACCAAGTGCAATTTTTCCTTCGGGAATTAACACAAATGCTTGAATTCCTGCGCGAACGGCATAAGCCGCTGCAGCGGCTGATGTATTGCCTGTGGAGGCACAAATAATGGCTTGGCTTCCTGCTTCAACAGCTTTGGTAACCGCCATGGTCATGCCACGATCCTTGAATGAACCTGTCGGGTTTAAACCTTCAAATTTGACGTAAATTTTTACGTCTTTGCCAATCATTCGTGGGATGTTTTGGAGTTCAATCAGCGGTGTGTTGCCTTCTCCCAAACTGATAATCCGCGTCGATTCACTGACGGGCAAACGTGAGCGGTAATTTTCGATTAAGCCTGTGTAGCGTTTCATTTTTATTTCCTATGGTTAATGGGTTAATTTATTTGTGGCAAGTGCAAGGCTTAATTTTACATTAAAAATGCCACGAATTTGGCATCAAAGTCTCAAAATAACGAATAAATTGAAATAAATGAAACCATTTGAATGCAAAAATACGAGTCATAAAATGCAATAACTAAATTATGTTAGAATTTCCCCTAGTCGCGCCACTTGCGGCGAATTAAATCAAAATCTTATTAACAAACAAAAAGTAATCATGACAAATTTAGAAAATACCATTAACACTGCATTTGAAAACCGCGCCGATATTACCCCTTCAAACGCAACAGCTGAAATACGCGAAGCGGTTAACGAAACCATTAACTTGCTCGATTGTGGAAAATTGCGCGTCGCTGAAAAAATTGACGGCGATTGGGTGACGCATCAATGGTTAAAAAAAGCGGTTTTGTTATCGTTCAGAATTAACGACAACCGAATAATGGATGGCGGAAATACTCGTTATTACGACAAAGTTGAAAGCAAGTTTTCAAACTACAGCGAAGAAGATTTTGCTGCCGCTGGCGTTCGTGTTGTTCCCAATGCGGTAGCCCGTCACGGTTCATTTATCGCGTCAGGTACGATTTTAATGCCGTCTTATGTCAACATCGGCGCGTATGTTGATAGCGGCACGATGGTTGATACTTGGGTGACAGTGGGTTCATGCGCTCAAATTGGTAAAAATGTACATTTATCTGGTGGCGTAGGCATTGGCGGCGTATTAGAACCGTTGCAAGCGAATCCAACCATTATTGGTGACAACTGCTTTATCGGCGCACGTTCAGAAGTCGTTGAAGGCGTGATTGTTGAAGACGGCTGCGTGATTTCAATGGGCGTTTATATTGGTCAAAGCACCAAAATTTTCAATCGCATGACAGGCGAAATTACTTACGGGCGTATTCCCGCAGGTTCGGTTGTCGTTTCAGGCAATTTACCTTCGGCGGATGGCAAATACAGTTTGTATTGCGCGGTCATTATCAAACAAGTTGATGAACGCACACGCAGCAAAACGGGCATTAACGAATTGTTACGCGATTAAAATTAAAAAAAGGCGAATTTTTCAATTCGCCTTAAACCTAAACGTCAGGAGTTTTTATGCAACATTTTAGAGCATCTTTTATCATCGCCATTTTGTGTTTAGGTGCGGCGTTTTATTGGGGATTTTCGTCAGGCGGCATGAATGCAGGATTGACGGGGGCGACGATTGCCTTAATTTTGGGTGTACTCGAAC
>CANKON010000229.1 GCA_947484105.1 Methylococcaceae bacterium
CATCGAACAACTGGAGATGTAATTTTTCAAAATGCGTATGCGCTAAAGCCACTGTGAAAATGTCGTTAATATGAAAAACCGCCTGAACATAGCCTGAAATATTTTGTCTGCGTTCTTCTAAACTTTGATGTGGTAAATGATTTTTGTAAATGGGCGCAATCACCAAAATGCCAGCTTGATGATCTTGCATCAGAGTCATTTTAGAAGATGTTGCAATTTCGCCCGAATCTCTTGCATTTTTCAAGGCTTCACGACGTTCGTCTAAATTCGCCTCATAACCCAGCACAATTTCATTGCCCCTAAATGGTTCAACAAACGTCACAGGCACATAAGATTCTCGTTTTCCTGCACGGATTAAATTTCTATTTTCGTCCCACTCTTTGATTTCAAAATTTAAAAAACCTTCTTTTTGCACGGATTTTTCAAACGCATCGCGCTGTGAATTTTTCACAATCGGACACCATTCAAACGCTTGAATACCTTTAAAATCGATTAAGGCTTGAGCAACAAATTCATGAAATTCTTCACGTTCAACACTAGCCGATGCGGCATAAAAGCTTTCTAAAGAACGTAGCATCGTTAAATGTGCCGTAATGGATTTCTCCAACGCGACATTGAGTGCTAGCACATCTTTATCAAATTCAAATTTTAAATATCTAGTTTCTCTTTGCGTTTCAAATACAACCAACATGACAGTTAATGAAAATGCCGCCAAAATCGTCGCGGTGATGGTCATCTTCCGATTGTAAAAATAATCATGTTTTTGATACAACCAAACCAGCGTTAGCGGCGCAAAAATAAATACTCCGATGGCATCACCCAGCCACCACGTTGTCCAATTTGTAACAAAATTCGACAGAGGAACTTGCTTCGTTGCAACCAATGTTGAAACTGAAATCGTCGAATTAACCAGCGTGCTTAAAACGCCGCCGTAAAACATAAACTGAAAAACACTCTTTTCAGTCGCTAATGGATTGGGGAAATTACCAAATCGTTTAACTAAATACGCGCCTATAAGGGCTTGCAACGACGCACTCATCGCGATAATCAAAGCAATCACCACGGGAAGATAATTAACAATGGGTGCGTGATCCGCCGCAATCGATAAGTTAAGTAAAAACGAACCCAACAAAACGCTGAACCAAGCGCGATAACCCAAAAGTAAAATTCCCGCCAAAGCAATCCCTGACGGTGGGTAAATCGCGGTGGCATAACCAGGTGGAACCGCTAAAAACATACCTAATTTGCCTGTCACAAAATACGCCACTGCAAAACCAAGTAATTGCAACGTGAATAGGTGGCGACTGGCGAATAAAAATAACCACTTCTTCAACTGATTCATAACGTAATACCAGCGGGTAAATCAAAGACAACCGTGGTGCCACCGCCAGCAGTTTCTTGCAGACTTACAGAACCGTCACAACTCTCTAAAATGCGTCGCACAATCGCCAAACCAATCCCTGTCGATGTTTGGTCGTCATTGACTTGCAAGCGTTCAAAAACTAAAAAAACACGCTCATGATATTCAGTGGGAATGCCGATTCCATTATCTTCAACGTAGTAACGAATTCGTTGTCCAAAACTTTCGCCATAAATATGTATTTTTGGCGGGCTGTCTAATCGCCGATAATGCAGGGCATTTTTTATCAAGATATTAAAAATGTCATATAAACGAGGGAGATCAATCTTCACAACGGGCAATTCGCCAAATGTAACCGTTGCTTGTATGTTATGAATGAGTGGTGCATGACGTTGTAAAACTTTGGGTAAAATCTCCTCAACAGAAACTCGTTCAACCGCTGCTCGTGGTTGTGTCGCTGCAAGATAAATCTGAATGTCACTCACTAATGCACGTTGTCGAATGGCACTTTGCTCAATGAATTCCAGCGAAATCGTCACATCATCATTAACACCCGAAACCGTTGTCAGTTCATTTTTTAATCGTTGTACAAAACTCACCATACGTCGTGTTGGCTCTTGTAAATGATGCGCCGCGATGTTAGTAAATTGCACCAAATCCGCATTTGTTAAGGCTAATTTATTTTCGTTTTTACGCAATTGTTGAGTTAATTCCAGTGCGATTTTGTGCGCGTTTTGTAGCATTAAAAAATAAGAGCGCAGTAAAAAGAACAATAAAAAACTAATAAATATGCCCGCGCCTGTAATAATCCAAAATTTGCTGTAATCCACCTTTTTTTCTGCACTCGCAAGCTGCTCAAAATGTAAGGTCCATAACACGTCATAAAGCTCGATTTGTGTTTCTAAGCTAAACAATGACGAAACATCCGAAACCTCATGCCCACTTTGATAAAGCAAATTTTCGATTTTAATTTGATTACCGTCGTACACCTGCAAAGACAAATTCGGGTTAATGTCGTCAACGTTTAAAATAATGTTGTGAAGTAAATCCGTCATCCGAAATGGGCTATAAACCCAACCAAATATAGCTGCACGTCGTTGTTCAATGGTATCAATCGGTTTGTTTTTTTGATAAACGGGCGCATACATTAACGTTCCTGCTTGAACGTCCGTTGTGCCTTCCTGAAGTAAAACAACTTTGCCCGATAAACTTACATGATTGTTGTCAATCGCCTGATTCATTGCCGCATGACGGATTGGTTCTGAATACATATCGTAACCAAAAGCGCGTAAATTTCTGTCCTTAAAAGGTTCTATGTAAATAATGGACGTGTAGGCATCGCGTTTGCCTTCAGGTTTAACGTAGTAATCTGCAAAACCTTCTTTTCGTAAGCGGGATTCATGTGTTTTAAGTTGTTCAGGTGTAATCCATAACGAAAAGCCCAACGCTTGAACACCATCTAAATCACGACTTAAACTCAATCGATTAACATAAATTCGCCACTGTTCACGACTGACTTCCTTTGAAGCGTCAAACATCGCAGCACCGCTCAATAACATTTGTTTGTGTTTCGCTAATCGCGTTTGTATCTTCGTTTCAATTTCTTTGCAGTTACTTTCAAACTTTTGATATTCATTGTGATCAATGTCGATTTTGATGCGATAACCAACGAAACACGTTAACGTTAAACTGAATAGCAACAGTAACCAAGGGAGTATAGAAAAGCGGTTAGCAGGGATATTACAAATTATTTCTGGTTTTTCTTGCATCAGTCTAACCTGCTCGATTTGGGTAATTCAAACCAGAATGAACAACCTAATCCTTCACCTTCTGATTTCACGCCAATTTTACCGCCGTGATGCTCAACGATTTTGCGGCACAATGCCAACCCC
>CANKON010000230.1 GCA_947484105.1 Methylococcaceae bacterium
ATCGTTGTGATTGAATTGTGATTATATGCAAACCGTGCTTGAATTATACACGGATGTTATAAGTGGATAAAAACAGAATGGATTTACAATTCCATTTTTAAAACTCGAAGATAAAAATTTATTACCCACATTACTTTCTTTTTTAACTTAACTTATCAAGGATTTTCCCATGAAAAAAACACTTTTAGCTCTCGCATTTACCACGATATTCGCGCCACAAGCATTCGCTGAACCGCAAACCTACAAAGAAAACGAAATTGAAGAAATCGCGATGAAAATTCATCACGAAGCCGATCAAGGTGGTTATGAATTATTGTCAGTTGTGGATTTGAAAAAATGGATTGATGACAAAGAAAATTTTGTTTTAATCGACGCACATCCTAAAAATCAATTCGACGAAGCTTATATTGACGGTGCAGACAATTTTGAATTCCAAGGAACATTTACTCGTCAATGGAAAAATGATGCTATTGGTGGCAGTGAAGACGCTTACAAAACACTTTTGGGACACGATTTGAACCGCAAAATTGTGGTTTATTGCGGTGGAAATAAATGTGGACGCTCCAACACAGCCGCAATGTGGACAAAAGAATTCGGCTATCACCATGTTTATCGCGTCACCAGCGGCATTAAAGGCTGGCAAGATGCAGGGTTTGCGGTGAAATCTGCGAAAAAATAAAACGCTTTTGGGTAAGGGCGAATAACATTCGCCCTTTATTCACACCATTTACCAAAATAAAATGACCAAAACAGATATTGAAAATTGTTTAAAAACCTTTATCGATCCACATTACGGCGTGGATTTAATCTCAGCCAAAGCCATCAAAAAAATTGAAATCACCGACGCAAATGTGCGCGTCGATGTGGAATTAGGCTATGCGGCACAAAGCTATTTAGAAACGCTCAAAAATACATTAACGGATTTATTAAAAACATTACCTGACGTGGGCGAAGTCACCGTTTTTGTGCGTATCAAAATTGCCTCACACGCTGTTCAGCAAAATTTAAAACCGCTTCCCAACGTGAAAAACATTATCGCGGTTGCCTCTGGAAAAGGCGGTGTTGGCAAATCGACAACTGCTGTGAATTTGGCGTTAGCATTGACCGCCGAAGGCGCAAATGTCGGCATTTTAGATGCCGATATTTATGGACCCAGCGTCCCCATGATGCTTGGACTTTCGGGCGCACCTGAAAGTTTTGATAATAAAACCATGGAACCTAAAACTGCACATGGCGTGCAAACCATGTCGATTGGTTATTTGGTTTCTGAAACGCAAGCGATGATTTGGCGTGGACCTATGGTGACAAATGCGTTGCGTCAATTACTCAACGAAACGCGCTGGAACGATATTGATTATTTGATTATCGATTTACCACCAGGCACGGGCGATATTCAACTTACTTTGTCGCAAAACATTCCTGTCAGTGGCGCGATTATTGTCACCACGCCACAAGATATTGCGCTGCTTGACGCGCAACGGGGCTTGAGTATGTTTGAAAAAGTGAACGTTCCCGTTTTAGGTTTAGTCGAAAATATGAGCGTTCATATTTGTAGCAACTGCGGTCACGAAGAAGCGATTTTCGGTACGGGCGGCGGTGTCGCGATGGCAGAAATTAACAAAATCGAATGTTTGGGCGCGTTGCCACTTGATATTCAAATTCGTTTGCAGGCTGATGTCGGCGCACCGATAGTGATTTCTCAACCTGAAAGTCGTGCCGCTGAAATTTATCGTGAAATTGCCCGAAAAATGGCAGCAAAATTGGCGTTAAAGCCGAAAGATTTCAGCAGTAAATTTCCGAATATCGTCGTGCAAGAAAGCACCTCACCTTGTCAAAAATAACAGGACATAAAAATGTGGTTTAAAAATTTAAGCGTATTTCGTTTAACGGAAGAATTTCCTTTTAACGACGAAACGCTTGCCGAAAAACTTGAAACAATGGCGTTTCATCCTTGCACCAGTCAACAAACATTTAGTTTTGGCTGGACCGCTCCGCTTGGCAAAGGGGCAGAGCAATTGGTTCACGAATCAAATGGCTTTTTGATGATTTGTGCAAAAAAAGAAGAACGTGTGTTACCGACTTCGGTTGTGAACGAAATGCTTCAAGAAAAAATTGAAGAAATCGAAGAAAAAGAAGGTCATAAACTCTCTAAAAAAGCCAAAACGGAACTCAAAGACAATTTGATTTTTGAATTATTGCCGCGTGCATTCACGTTTTCACATAACACGTTTGCTTATATCGACACGAAAAATGGTTTTATCGTAGTCGATACGGCTTCGGCGAAAAAAGCGGAAGATTTACTCAGTGCGTTGCGTAAAACGCTCGGCGGTTTACCTGCAATTCCATTGAATACGGTTGATAAACCTGTTTTGACCATGACAGAGTGGGTATTAAATCAACAACCGCCTTCTGAAATTACGATTGAAGATGAATGTGAGTTGCGTGCACCTGAAGAAGATGGCGGCATTATTCGTTGCAAACGTCATGATTTAGCCGCCCCTGAAATTAAAAATCATTTGGACATCGGCAAACAAGTGATTAAATTAGCGTTGAATTGGGAAGAGCGTTTATCGTTTGTATTGGATGAAAATTTAGGTGTGAAACGCTTGAAATTCCTTGATTTAATTCAAGAACAAGTTGGCGAATCCGAAGCCGCCACGTTTGAGGAAAAATTTGATATTGATTTTTCAATTATGACGGCAGAATTGGCGAAGTTTTTGCCAAGTTTGATTGCTATTTTTGGCGGCGAAAATCGGGCTTAATTAAAGTTTTCAGTATGCAGTTCGATAAACGTCTATTAGATTCACAATTTCGCAATATTTAAGGATACTTACCATGAAAAAAATCTTTCATCTTTCATCCGCAATGATTATGTTGTTTGGTACAAGTGCCACTGTTTTGGCAGCGCCTTTTGCCTCGCCAAATGATTTTGCAATCAGCAGAGCTTTAACTCACATTGAATTACATACCGATAAAGTCAAAAAATCCCCAAATGACTCATTTAATGTCAAAGATGTCATTATCGATGATGATGGTTCGGAACATGTCAGAGTAGACAGAAAATATAAAGGTCTTGATGTTGTGGGCGGCGATGCTGTGCTACACACCAATGGCGCAGGTAATTTTAAATCTGTGTCTTTAACTTTAGAAAATGAAATTTCTCTTGACGTTATTCCATCAGTAAAAAAAGAAGACGCTATTAAATTTGCTGAATCAACTTTAAGTAACGTTACATTAACTGGGAAG
>CANKON010000231.1 GCA_947484105.1 Methylococcaceae bacterium
CGCTTTGATAACCTGTGTTTGTATCGTAGTAATTTAACTGTAAATCTACTTCAGGTAAAAATTTTGACTTTTGTACTGTGACACTATCGTGTGCGGCTTCAATAGCTTTCAATTGCGCTGCTAATGTTGGATTTTCACTTTTCGCAACTTCCAGCCATTGTTCTAATTGACCATCAAGCGGTTTGTAATCAACATTGTCACGCAATTTATACAAATCCGAAAACGGTGTGTTTGTTATTTCTTTCAAACTTTCTTTAGCCGTAACAACGATGGTTTCAGCTTCAATTTCAGAGGCTTTTAACTGGTCTAATCGCGCTTCAACTTCATAAACATCCGTCACATTGACTAATTGTTTTTCAAATTGCTTTTGCATTTGTTCCAAACGTTTTGCCATTGCATTTCTTTCAGTTTGATAGAAAAACAATTGATCTTCAGCTTCTAAAACGGCGAAGTATTTTTCAATGACTTTGTGCATTAAAGCGTGTTGCGCTTCGATATTTTCGGCACTGTATTGTTCTTCAACCGTATTTGCACGTCGCCAATTCCAAAATTTTGCAAAATCAAATAATGTTTGATTTAACGCGACAAAATAGCGCGTTCCCATGTACGTTGTGTTGGCAGGTCGTGCCGCAGGATTTGTATTATCGTTTCCAGACCAATTCGCACTGCCGCTAATTTGTGGCAACATTTCACCTAATGCCGCTCCTGTTTGCTCTTTTACAATTTCAAGACTTAATGCTGCCGTTTTCGCTTCAGGATCAGCTTCGAGAGCTTGATGATAAATTGTCATCAAATCTTCAGAGTACGCATTCGGAGCTTGCGCCAAAATCATGCAAGCGACCAACTGTTTTAATTTCAATTTTTTCATCGCTTAATCTTCAATAAAGGCACGCGCAAAAGCGTTCGTAATAGGTTGCATTAAGTATTCAAACACGGTGCGTTCGCCCGTGTTAATCAATACGTCTGCGGGCATACCAGGCAATAATTCCATGTCGCCCAATTTGACGTAACTTTCGGGTGTCAATTCAATTTTCGCACTGTAATAAGGTTGCCCCGTACGTTCGTCCGTAATTTTATCCGCAGATAAACCAATTAACTTGCCGACTGTTTTGGGGACAAGGGCTTGTTTAAATGCACTGAAACGTACTTCCGCCACTAATCCGACGTGAACACGGTCAATATCCATCGGTGAAACTCGCGCTTCAACAACCAAATCTTCACCTTGTGGCACAATGTCGAGAATCGGTCTACCTGGCGTAATCACTCCACCAACCGTATAAATTGACATTCCCATTACACGACCTGCGGCAGGTGCTTTCACTTGAATACGATTTACTTTGTCATTGGTTGCTGCCAAACGTTGATTCACGTCATAAAGTTGCGCCTGAACTTCGCCAAATTTATCCGCAACTTCTTCTTGAAATTGCTTTTGAATTTGCATAATTTGCAAACGGGTTTCGCCAATTTGCATTTCACTACTTGCAATTTCTGAACTCAACGACGCAATTTCACCTATCGTAGCGGTTATGCTGCGTTCCATGTCGCGCAAACGTTGTTTATCCGCAAAACCTTCGGCAAGTAATTCTTTCAAATCTTTTGCTTCTTCCGTATAAGAAGCATTCAAATTTTGCTTGCTGGTTTTTTGACCTTGCAGTCCTTGAATTCGTGACGTGAGTTGACTAATACGTTGATTTAATACAGAAACCTCGCCGTCATGCGCGTTTTTGCGCGCATTAAAGATTTGATTTTCACCTTGACGCGCTTCGATAACGCGAGCGTCATTTAAATTTTGCAAATCTTTTGGATAAATCACAGAACCTAAGCGATCACGTTCGGCACTTAAACGAGCGACTTGCGCTTCAAGTGTGATTTGTTGACCGCGTAAAATCTCAGCTTGCGCCTTAATATCTGTACCGTCCAAAATCAACAAAACGTCACCTTCGTTAACGATGTCTCCGTCTTTAGCGATCAATTCTTTAACGATTCCGCCGTCTAAATGCTGAACCGTTTTGCTGTGTGATTTGACGGTGACAAAACCAGGTGCGCTGGCGGCACTATCAATCGGTGCTAAATAACTCCACACGCCTAAAACACCAACGGTACCTAATACGACCGCCATGCCAATAGCACGAATCGGCATATCGTTGGTGACGAGTGAAACGTCAGCTTCTTTTTTCGCTGTTTCTTTTTTCAATTCGCTAGAGGAAATTTTTGCTGTTTCTACTTTCATAATTTTGCCGCCTTAGTTAGCGATGGTAGCTGTTTGAGCGGCTTGCGCTTGAGCTTGCTGCTGTTGCAAATGCGCGATGACTTGTTCTTTAGGTCCATAAACCGTCACCAAACCGTCGTTCAAAATAAGCAGTTTATCGACATTCGCCAACACATTATTTCTATGTGTAATCACAATGACAGTCGCTTGATTTTGCTTCAATCGTTGAATTGCGTTGCCTAAGGCTGCCTCGCCCACTTCATCCAAATTCGAATTTGGTTCATCTAAAACAACGATATTGGGTTCGCCATATAACGCCCGCGCCAAACCCACACGTTGACGTTGACCACCTGACAAATTACCGCCACTCGCGCCAATCATGGTGTCGTAGCCTTCAGGTAAATGCAAAATCAAATTATGTACATCCGCCATTTTTGCGGCATTGACGACTTTTTCGGGATCAACATCGCCAAAACGCGCAATGTTTTCGCTGATTGTGCCTTCAAATAATTCGATGTCTTGCGGTAAATAACCAATGTGCGGTCCAAGTTCTTCACGATTCCAAGTGAAAACATCTGCACCGTCCAAACGGATTTTGCCTTGATTACAGGGCCAAATACCGAGTAATGCCCGTGCAAATGTTGATTTACCTGCCCCACTCGGTCCAATGACACCGACTACATCCCCTTTCGCAATGTTGATTGAAATACCTTTTAAAACAGCTTGTTTCGCACCAGGTGGCGCAACTACGGCGGCTTCAAATTGAAATGAACCTTCAGGTGTTGGTAGTGTCATGCGTTCAGCGTCAGCAGGAATTTGACGCAATAATTCGTTCAAACGTGAATACTGTCCGCGTGCAGAAATAAAACCTTTCCATGAACCAATCACAATATCAATAGGAGCTAAAGCACGTCCCAATAACACTGAGCCACCAATCATCAAACCAGAAGTGATTTCATTTTCGATTACCAAATACGCGCCAATTGCAAGAATTAGCGATTGTGACGACAGGCGAATTAACTTTGACGTTGCA
>CANKON010000232.1 GCA_947484105.1 Methylococcaceae bacterium
TCCACTTCGCCAGGGGCTTCTTCGGTTCCTGCAAATAAGCCGCCCAACATCACAGCGTGTGCGCCAGCCGCTAAGGCTTTTGCTAAATCACCCGAATAACGTACACCGCCGTCGGCAATAATGGTTACGTTCGTGCCTTTCAAGGCTTCCGCAACATTACTCACCGCCGTAATTTGTGGCACGCCAACTCCCGCGACAATGCGTGTGGTGCAAATTGAACCTGGACCGATTCCCACTTTTACACCATCAGCCCCCGCTTCCACTAACGCTAACGCTGCCGAAGCTGTCGCAATGTTGCCGCCAATAATTTGTAAATTAG
Source organism: Methylococcaceae bacterium (assembly GCA_947484105.1). Taxonomy (GTDB): domain Bacteria; phylum Pseudomonadota; class Gammaproteobacteria; order Methylococcales; family Methylomonadaceae; genus UBA10906. The sequence continues at coordinate 320 of CANKON010000232.1, forward strand.
GATAAGTTTGCTTTGCCCAACGCACGCGGTCTAAAACACCTTGTGAATGTCCGTGAGCAGTATCAACAATAATTACGTCAACACCTGCTTCCACTAACGCCGCCACACGTTCTTCTGTATCGTGCCCTGTCCCCACAGCCGCCCCGACGCGCAAACGTTCTAATTCATCTTTGCAAGCATTCGGATAATCTTTCGCTTTTTGAATATCTTTAACCGTAATCAAACCACGCAAATGAAAGGCTTCGTTGACGACTAACACTTTTTCAATACGGTGTTTGTGTAATAACGCCAACACATCTTTGCGATCAGCGTTTTCATTCACGGTGACTAATCGCTCTTTTGGTGTCATAACTTTAGAAACAGGTTCATCAAAACGGGTTTCAAAACGCAAATCACGGCTAGTGACAATGCCAACTAATTCATCACCATCCACAACAGGCACACCCGAAATTTTATTAGCTTGTGTAAGTTTCAATACGTCACGAATACTGACATTGGGCGCAACGGTAATTGGGTCTTTAATCACACCTGTTTCATATTTTTTTACACGATGAACTTCTAAGGCTTGCTGTTCAATCGTCATATTTTTATGAATAATCCCAATGCCGCCTTCTTGTGCAATCGCAATCGCTAAACGGGCTTCAGTTACGGTGTCCATCGCCGCCGAAACCAACGGGATATTTAATGAGATACGGCGTGTTAATCGGGTTTGCATCGATACTTCGCGTGGCAAAACTGTTGAATGTGCTGGAACGAGTAAAACGTCATCAAACGTCAACGCTTCTTGAATAATCTGCATAAACCTAACCTAAACTGTGAATAAAATAACGCGCCATTATAAGGCTTTCAATTCTAAAAACGATAAGCAATTCAAGCATCGTTCAAAATACGGTTTGCTGTGAAAATTGACTTTTAAGTTGATAAAAAACGAGAATAGACATTCAGAAAATTCCTAAACAAATAACTAAAAAGCCGCCAATCATCAGGTTTAGTAGCTTTTTTATTGAGGTAGCAAAATGATTATAGTCACGGGTGGGGCGGGATTTATCGGCAGTAATTTAATCCACGCGCTAAATCGTCAAGGCGAAGACGACATTTTATTAGTCGATAATTTGACGAATGGTCACAAAATGCAAAATATCGCCGATTTAAATATCGCCGATTACATGGATAAAAATGACTTTATCGAGCGATTACAAAATCCTAATTTTCTGACACACATTCGCGCTGTTTTTCATCAAGGCGCGTGCAGCGCGACGACTGAATGGAACGGTCAATACATCATGGCGAATAATTATGAGTATTCAAAACGGTTGCTGGAATGGTGCCAAATTAAGCATATTCCGTTTGTTTATGCGTCCTCGGCTTCGATTTATGGCATGGGAAAAGAAGGCTTTCACATTGACCGTGTTTGTGAAAAACCCATCAATATGTATGCGTACTCAAAATTTCAATTTGACCAATATGTCCGCCGCATTTTACCGCGTTCAACCAGCCAAATTGTTGGGTTGCGTTATTTCAATGTCTACGGTTCACGCGAACAACACAAAGACAGCATGAGTAGCACGACATTCCATTTCAATAACCAATTAAAAACAGGTGATGAAGTGAAATTATTTGCAAGTTGTGACGGGTTTGCAGATGGCGAACAACGCCGCGATTTTGTGTATATAAATGATGTCGTAGCGGTGAATTTGTGGTTTTTAGAAAATTCACATAAAAGTGGTATTTTCAACGTTGGTACAGGACAAGCACAAACCTTTAACGCGATGGCGCAAGCCGTTATCGATTGGCACAAACACGGCAAAATTAGCTATATTCCCTTTCCCGAACACTTAAAAGGCGCGTACCAAAGTTTTACAGAAGCCGATATTTCAACTTTGCGAGCGGCGGGTTATGAACAGAAATTTATGAACGTTCAACAAGGTGTTTCTGATTATTTAGACAGGTTAAATCACGGTGCTTGAAGCTCTCAATAATTTGTTGCCACAAACCCAATGCGGACAATGTAGTTTTAAAGGTTGTCGCCCGTATGCGGAAGCGATTTTGGCAGGAGAAGCTGATATAAATCAATGCCCGCCGAGTGGCGATGAAGGCATTGCACGAATCGCTGCTTTTTTAGGTGTTCAAGCAAAACCGCTCAATTCACAATTTGGCCAACACAAACCAAAAAGCGTTGCCTTTATTGATGAAGTGAGTTGTATTGGTTGTGTGAAATGTATCGCGGCTTGTCCTGTTGATGCCATTGTGGGAGCGGCGAAACAAATGCACACGGTGATTTCTTCAGAATGTACAGGCTGTGAGTTGTGCATTCCACCTTGCCCGATGGATTGCATTGTGATGTTGCCACGCGAAAATGCAGATGCCGCGCCCTCACCTTTCTACGCAAAACAACGTTATGAAAATCACTTGGTGCGTTTAGAAAAAGAAGTCTCAGCAAAAGCGGAGTTTAAACGTCAACAAAAAGCACGCTTATTGGGAAAGTGAAACGCGGTTGTGACTGCAAAAACAGTCGAATTCTGCGATAATGCACACCGAAATACCGTAATTTTCTTCTAATTATTAAATATTCAGCGAGTTAAAAATGACAAATTCAAATTGGAAAGTTCAACCTTCAACCGTTTTAAATGCGAGTCCTGTCATGCCTGTGATGGTGATTCATGATTTAGAAAACGCCGTACCATTAGCAAAAGCTTTGGTGGCAGGCGGTATTCGCGTTTTAGAAATTACGTTACGCACCGATGTGGCGTTAGACGCGATTCGTCAAATTACCAAAGAAGTGCCTGATGCAATTGTTGGGGCGGGAACGATTTTAAATCCAGAACAATTACAAGCCGCCGCTGACGCGGGGGCGGTTTTTGCAATTAGCCCAGGTTTAACCGCGACATTATTGGCAGCCGCGCAGA
>CANKON010000233.1 GCA_947484105.1 Methylococcaceae bacterium
AATGTGAATACAATGATTTCCAATGCTGAACCAATTTGTGCACTATGAACGGTAAAAAAGTTTGTCGGTATGATTGCCCATACTAACATTGCATTTCCAATGATACCTATCGCTAATAATGAAAAAGCGGCGAATAGAAAATAAGCGTTTCGTTTTCTTTTTAGCATTCCAATAATGCTGACAATGAGAACAAGCAATGCAGAAATCGCAAAAAAAACAGGCACAAATTTGGCGAATTGAAAGTTCAATAACAACACAAAAGGAATAAAGATTTGTAAACCAATAAAAAATTTCAAAACGCCATCTATTTTAGGTACCAAAATGGGTGTAACAAGCATTCGCCGAATGAAAAACAATTGCAATGCCATAGCAATAGACCCAAATGATAACGGTGCTATTCGATTAATTAACGTCAAATTATGCCATAAAAATTCGCTACCAAATCCTCGATTGGCAATCAATACTAACGCAACAAAAACAATCATGCCGACATATAATAAATAATCGAATTCTTTTAAAACTAATGCAAAAACAAGGTTTAATAATACGATAGCAATCACAAGTCCAAAATAAATGGCTTGGACAGAATAATTGTTACGTTCTTCTATGTAAAAATCACTAGGTTTCCATAATAAAACAGGAAGAATCATGGCATTTTGCGTTTGAACCCGTAAATAAATTGTGCTACTACTGTGACCTAGTAAAACAATCGGAAATGCAAAAATTCGGCTTTTGTATGCACGACTCTCAAAAGGTTGTGAATAGCCCGTGTGAATGGTTTGATACTGTTCGTTTGCAGTTTGAAAATAAAAATCGAGATTTTCAAGTAACGGATGGTCTACAGCTAATATGCTTTCAACAGGTTTATCGCTATTATTTTCTAATTCTAATCGTAACCAATATGCAGACGATGTGTAAGACATATTTAATGGTTTGTTTAAGGTCAAATCTGTTTGAAAACGTTCGGCAACATCTTCTTTTTGAAGATCTGCCAGCGTAAAACTACCCGTTGAATCTTCCAAAACTCCCAAATAGGAACTCAATAAAATGGGGGATTGATTAAGCGCACTAATTTCCAAGACACTTGTTTTCGCAAAAGCCATATTCGCAATCAATTGAAAGCTAAAAAACATTATGTAAGTTAAATAATAAATGACATTCTTATTCATTGAAAAAAATTTTCCTAAATAATTCAAGGATAGTTTTCACGCTCGCACAACCTGATTATAAAATTTTAGCGGTAGAATTGTAGACAACTGGTTACCTAAGTCTGATTTTAACGTGGATTTGAAAATGACAATACCAATAACAATAACAAATCGTAGTGCGCTGTTCGTTTTCTTTTTTTTATTTTGTAAAAATTTGAGAGCCGATGAAATCACGGAATTAGATGCCATGACTATTTACAGTGAAAAAAATGTCACTGAAGAAATCGCCACTCTAACGAAAATGGAAATAGAATTAGACAGGGAACAACTGCAGGCGAATCCACGCGAAAATCTTAATTATGTTATCAAAAATCAACCAGGTATAACGGCACATCAAAGCAGCAGTGAAACCATGTCAAATATCAGTTTGCGTGGGGCTGGTGGCGCAGGTCAAGGAATGTTCACCTTAGATGGCGTGCCGTTATTTGGTAATTTCGCAGGTTTTTTTTCATTAGGTCAATATCCGATTGATGTCCTTGAAAACGTCATCATAACCAAAGGAATGGGCGGCGATAAACATGGCAGCCGAACACTTGGAGGCAGTTTTCATTTACAAACGCGACGATTAAAAGATGATGAACAATTTTTACATCTTGAAGGTGGCAGTTATGACACATTAAGAGAAACTGCTGGAACGGGTTTAGCTACAAAACTCGGTGATTTTTCGGTGGTCATTGGACGCAGTGATGTTTTTACGGGTATCAGTCAAGCACGAACAGGCACAGAACGTGACGGCTTTGGTATGACGCACGCTTCTGGAAATTGGTTTAAAAACTTTGAACGCGGCAGTTTGAATTCGTCGTTGTATTTGGTGAATACCAATGAAGATTTCGATGGCGTAGGTATTTTGCCTAATAAAAAAATCGGTTGGGTTGATGATAAAAAAGGGCAACTTTCCAGTGAAACTATCGTTTCACAATTACACGGTGAATACGATGTCGCGCAGCATTGGAAAAGTTCGTTACAATTGGGATTTACACAAAATCGACAAGAAATGGTCACAACGCTAATCAAGCCTTTTGCGTTGACTAGCCAATTATTGATGGTTGATTGGAAAAACACACATCGTTTTGAACTCGAAAACAAAAATCAACAAGCCGTCATGACGTGGGGTGTGAATACACAGCATCAACGCACCCTGAATTTTCCAGCCGTACACCAAACCGTAATTAGTCCAAATGTGCGTGGCGAATTGTTCTTAGGTAAATGGCAATTGAAAGCCGACGCACGTTTTGATCAAGGTGATATTTATGGCAATCATAATGTATTTTCAGTGGGCGTAAATCGAGAATTAGGAAACAATTTAAACGTGTGGGCAAATGCTGGCACAGGTTATCGACAACCTGGTGTCAGTGAATTGATGAATCCTGTGTATGGCGATAAAAATTTAAAAGGTGAAAATAATGCGGGCGGTGAAGTGGGTTTAACACTCAATTTCAATGCTGACGACCAAATTAAAGTCAGTGGTTATTACCAGAATTATCAAAATATGATTACACTTCAATTGAATTCAGCAACAGGCGCAATTAAAAGCGGCAATGTTACAGAAGCCGATATTTGGGGGGCTGAAATGCAAGCGCAACACAGTTGGTCAACCATGTGGAAAACAGGGTTAAGTTATGGCTATATGAACGCAATGAATTCGATTACACATTTAAAAGTTGCTGTGCGTCCTGAACATCAAGGGGTTTTCTGGAATGAATTGCAATTATTGAAACCGTTAAAATTTCGACTTGAACTCAATGTACATGATGGTTATTGGTTTGATACCGCGAATCAAAGCAGAGCCAATCACGCCGCACGTCTGAATACCTTATTAAATTACCAAGTTACACCAAAAACAGATTTGTATGTTCGGGTTGAAAATATCAACAATGAACGAACAGCAGAAATTACATCGGATTTTAACTTTAACGGCACTGCCTTTTATTTTGGAGTTCACAGTCTTTTTTAGATTGAATAGTCCCGATAAACCAACCAAAGTATAGGTGTCATCACGTTACCAATTTAT
>CANKON010000234.1 GCA_947484105.1 Methylococcaceae bacterium
ACGCCGCCGTAAGGCAAACATTTCAACGCTAAATTTCCTGCTTCTGCACCGTAAATCTTGGCAAATAATTTCAACGTTGCAACACATAACGTGCTGCTATTGGTAACGGCGGCGGCACCAATAATTGCGGCTTTATCTTCAGCAGCGGTGATTTCCGCTTCAATTTCTTCATAAAATGGATAATCTGACGCGCACAAAAATTCATAAATCGCTTCAATTCCCACACCCGAAACTAAACGCTCATAACTGACATGGTCAGAAAAACGTGCTTTCATAAATTCAAGTAATGCGATTTGTTGTGCGTCAGTCGGGGCGAAATCGCAATGTCCGCCTTCGTTTGCGATAACGTGATGGTTTGCCCCGTCATGAAAAATAATCGCTTCGCCTAAACCTGTTCCCGCCGCTAAAACAGCACAATTTCCAATTTGTGTTTTTGCATTGGGATTTAACGAAACAAAATCACTTTCAGGTAATGATAAAACGCCCCAGGCGGCGGCTTCTAAATCATTAAGCAACGTGACTTTTTCAGCATTTAATTGTTCACGAATTTCTCCGCATTTTAAATTCCAAGGTAAATTTGTGGTTTCACAATCGCCATTTAAAACGGGACCCGCAACGCCAATACAGGCAATATCAATTTTTGCATTTGGAATTAACGCCAAAAAATCCGCTAATAATGTGTCAAAAGTCGCGTAATTTTGGCTTTCAAAAGAGTGTTTAATCACGCAATTTTCACCGTCAAAAATAGCTAAAAGGGTTTTTGTGCCTCCAATATCGCCCGCTAAAATCATGATTTTTTCCTTTTTTAATTTTTCAAATATACGTCGTAACGCAATAATTTACTGCCAAATGTTTCAGTCGGTTTTCCGCCTAAAGGTTCTGCATAATCAGGACTTTTCACAACGACACGTTTTGCTGTTGCTGAAAAGGCGGCGGCAAATAATTCAGTTTTATCCAAATCTTCACCGACAACGTTTTGCAAAATCGTCATGGTTTTTTTACTTAATGCCGATTTTTTACGTTTAGGCGGAAACATTGGATCTAAATAAATGCAATCGGGTGGCGATGCTAAATTTTTTAACAATTCAATCGCGTTTCCGTGTAGTAACACAGGCGGCGTAAGTTCTAATTTTTGCACCCACAATTCTTGCGTTAAACGTTCAAACGCATCGGTCAATAATTCCGCCATCATCGGCGAACGTTCAATGCAACGTACTTCGTAACCCATCCGAAACAAACACAAACTATCTTGTGCCCACCCTGTTGTGGCATCGACAACAGTTTTCGTTTTGCGTCCAATTGCTTGCGCGAATGCGCCTTCCTTTGGCGCAGGATAGGAACGTTGCTCACCATTTCGCGGCGAAATATCAACGCTCAAACCACCTTTTCTGAGTAATTCTGTATCAAGCAACTTCAATTCACCATCGCGCCACGTTAAAAAAAATGCTTCGGGATTTTGCTCGGAGGATTGTCGCAGTGGAACATTCAAACGTTCGGCAAGTGCTTCAAATTTTGAAATTTCGCCGTTACCTTCAAACAGGACGGCGAGTTGATTTTGAGTTGTTGACACGTTTATTCAGTAGAAATCGATTGTTGTTCGTTTTTCAACGCGGCATCTAATGTGTGCCACGCTAACGTTGCACATTTTACGCGAGCTGGATATTCACGCACGCCCGCTAAAACGGCTAATTTTCCAACGGCTTCGAGTTGCAGCTCTTCACTTTTTCCTGTAGTGATTTTGTGGAATGTGTGAAATAGCTCGTCGGCTTCGGTTTGCGTTTTTCCTTTGATAATTTCAGTCATCAGTGAAACCGAAGCCGTTGAAATTGCACAACCTGAACCTTGAAAACTTGCGTCGATAATCGTGTCGCCGTCCATTTTCAAAAATAACGTTAAACGGTCGCCGCAAAGCGGGTTAAAACCTTCAACCATGCGGTCGTAATTTTCCATAACGTAGAAATTTCGTGGGTTGCGGTTGTGGTCAAAAATTACTTCTTGGTATAAATCGCGTAAATCTTCAAACATTAGCCAAACATCTCAATTAAATTTTTAATTCCTGAAATTAACACATCAATTTCAGCCTTGGTGTTATACATCGCAAACGAGGCACGCGCCGTCGCAGGGACTTTGTAAAAATCCATCACAGGCATGGCGCAATGATGACCAGCACGAATCGCAATTCCCAAACTGTCGAGCATAGTGCCAATATCGTGTGGGTGAATTTTTCCTAACGTAAAAGATAAAATCCCACCTTTTTCTTCCGCTTCACCGATAATTTTTAAACCGTCGATTTGCCAGGCTTGCTCAGTCGCATAAGCTAGCAATTCCGATTCATGCCCCGCAATCGCTTCCATCCCAATTGAATTTAAATAATCAATTGCCGCGCCTAAACCGATTACTTCGGCAATACTTGGCGTTCCCGCTTCAAATTTATGTGGCAAACCTGCATAAGTGCTTTTTTCAAACGTCACGGTGCGAATCATATCGCCGCCACCTTGATACGGCGGCATGGCTTCGAGTAACGCTCGTTTACCATACAAAACGCCCACACCTGTTGGTGCGTAAAGTTTGTGACCTGAAAAAACATAGAAATCACAATCCAATGCTTGAACATCAACGGGCGTATGCGGAATCGCTTGTGCGCCATCGAGTAAAACAGGAATGTTCTGCGCGTGGGCGAGTTCGATAATTTTTTTGACAGGGTTAATGGTTCCCAGCGCGTTTGACATGTGAACGACGGAAACTAGTTTTGTTTTTGAATTTAATAATGCCTCGAATTCTGACATTAACAATTCACCTTGCAAATTCATCGGCGCAACTTTCAAAATCGCGCCTTTTTCTTCGCAAAGCATTTGCCACGGTACGATGTTTGAATGATGTTCCATTGCGGTGATAATTATCTCGTCACCCTCGTGGATATTGGCTTTGCCATAAGTTTGCGCGACTAAATTTATCGCATCGGTCGCGCCACGCACAAAAATAATTTCTTTTTCACTTTGCGCGTTGATAAACGTTTTCACTTTTTCACGCGCGGCTTCAAATAAATCGGTCGAACGCACACTCAACGTATGAACGCCGCGATGTACGTTGGCGTAATCATGGCTGTAAAGTTTGACGATGCTATCAATCACTGCTTGCGGCTTTTGGCAACTCGCGGCGTTGTCCAAATAAACGAGTGGCTTGTTGCGAATTTTTTCGTTGAGAATCGGAAAATC
>CANKON010000235.1 GCA_947484105.1 Methylococcaceae bacterium
CGCCAAAACGCACAACACATTTTCTAAATTGAATTTGCCGATTAACGGAACATGACACGCTTGTTTTTGGTTTTGCCAAACCGCTTCAAATTGAATACCACTTAAATTTAAGTCGATATTTTCAGCGCGTAACATTTGACCGCGTGGCGCGATGTCATTTTTTGTTGTAACGCCAATAATTTCAATATGTGAAGGAATCGCGGCAATAACTTTATTGCTGATCTCATCGTCCAAATTGACAACAGCAAATTCTAAATTTGGTGTATCGAATAATTTTAATTTAGCCTCTAAATAGGCTTCCATCGTTTTGTGATAATCCAAATGGTCACGGCTAAAATTAGTAAAAACTGCGCCTTTGAATTGCACGCCATTGACACGACCTTGTGCCAAACCGTGCGAAGACACTTCCATTGCCACATTTTCACAACCGTCATTTTTCAAGGTTGCGAGCATTTTTTGAACTGCCAACGCATCAGGCGTGGTGTTTAATGTTTCTCGTAAATTACCGAGTTTTCCCCAACCGATTGTGCCGATTACGCCGCTATTTTCTAAAACTTGCGCTAAAAATTGACTACAAGAGGTTTTGCCGTTTGTGCCTGTAATGCCGATGACGTTCATTTTTTTAGATGGTTCACCGTAAAAACGCGCCGCAATTTCACCTAAATTATTTACTAAATTTTCAACGTCAATTTTTAAAACATCTGAATCAGCAAGTATTTCGTCTGCTAATTCTGCATCTTCTTTATCAAATAAAATTACAATCGCGCCTTTTTCAATGGCTGATTTTGCATAATTTAAACCGTGATGATTCGCGCCTTTTAACGCAATAAAAACGCTGTTTTGAATAACGTCATTGCTGTTTAACGTTAAATCGGCAATTTCTAAATTGCTATCAAAATCAAGAAAGTCTGAAATTTTCATTAGTTTTTACCCATGAGTAAAACAGGCATATTATCCGATTGGTCGGGGGCAACTTCGAGAATTCGCAATGCACCGCCCATAACTTTTGAAAACACAGGTGCGGATACAATCCCGCCGTAATACTGCCCCGCTGAAGGTTCATCAATCATCACGGTGATAATTAAACGTGGATTGCTCGCAGGTGCCATGCCTGCAAATACTGAAAAATAACTATTTTCAACATAACCGCCTGCACCTGCTTTTTTGACTGTTCCTGTTTTTCCCGCAACGCTGTAACCATCAACTCGCGCTTCATAAGCCGTACCGTCTTTTTGAATAACCGTTTCCATCATGGCGCGAACACTTTTTGCCGTGCGGGTTGTAAAAATTCGTTTCGTTTCGGGGTCTTCGTCGCGTTTAAATAAACTTACCGAATGCAAAACGCCGTTATCTGCCAAGGCGGTGTAAGAACGTGCAAGTTGCAATGCCGTGACATTCAAACCGTAACCAAACGAAAGTGTGGCGCGGTCAAACGGTTTCCATTGTTCATAATCAAGTAAATTCCCACTGGCTTCAGTTGGAAAACCTGATGCTGTTGATTCACCAAAACCAAGTTGGCGATAAACTTCCCAAAAATACTTTGGCGGCATTCGCAACGCCATTTGACTTACGCCGATATTGCTAGATTTTTTGATGACGCCCGTTAAATCAAGCGTGCCGTAATTGTGCGTATCTTTGACAACGTGCGTGCCGATTTCAAAACTGCCGTTGGTTTCAAACATCTCGTCGGGGCGAACATATTTTCCGTCTAAGGCCGCCGCTACCACAAACGGTTTCACTGTTGAACCAGGTTCAAAAACATCGGTAAATGCGCGGTTTCGATAAAGCTGTTCTTTTAAGGTTTTGCGTGCATTGGGATTAAATGCAGGTTGATTTACAGCCGCTAAAATCTCGCCATTTTTTGCATCTAACACCACTAGTGACGCGGATTTTGCGTGATTGACTGACACCGCGTGTGCTAATTCTCGATACGCTAAATACTGAATCCGTTGGTCGATGCTTAATTCTAAGGTTTTGCCTGCAATAGGTTCTTTGATATTTTCAACGTCATCGATAATTTGCCGTTTTCCGTCACGAATAACGCGTTTACTGCCTGAAACTCCCCGTAATAAATGGTCATAAGCGGCTTCTAGCCCTTCTTGTCCTTTGTCGTCTAAATCGGTAAAACCAATTAAATGCGCCGCAACGCCGCCAGTTGGATAAAAGCGTTTAAATTCGCGCTCTGAATACAGTCCCGTGAGTTTTAAACTTTTCACTTGTTCTGCTAAATTCGGGCTGATTTGCCGCGCTAAATAGGCAAATTGTTTGTGCGAGTCGGTCAAATACTCTTCGATTTTACCGTCTTCTAAACTGAGTAATCGATTGAGTTGTTTAATTTGCTGGCGGGTTGCCGTCACTTTGAACTCTTGCGGGTTAATCCAAATTGATTCCACAGGCGTACTAATTGCAAGTGGCGCACCGTTTCTATCTCGAATCATGCCACGATACGCCGAAACAGGCACTTCGCTAACGTGGCGCATATCTCCTTCTTTTTGCAGAAAATCTTTGTTGAAAACCTGCAAATCGACCGCTTTATAAACAAGTGCTGCCATGCCCAATAAAATTGCGCCCAACACAACGCGCCGACGTTTTGAATAGTCGCGTGAGAGCAGCGTAGCTTCATTTTTATAGCGGCGGTATTTCATTTAGGGCTTGATGTAGATGATTTTTTCACGCTGCGGCAACACTAATTTCAACTGTTCACGCGCCACTTGTTCAACGCGATTTTGTTCGGCAAGCGTGGTGAGTTCGAGTTGTAACTGCCCCCAAGCGACTTCGTATTGATCAAGTAATTTTTCATGTTTTTGGATTTCGATAAAAATTAAGCGGGAATTATATTTTTTATAAATCACCATTAACGCCGATACAAGCAGCGCAGAAATCAAAATACTCATTCCCAAAAAACGCAACATAAAAATCAAACTCGCTCTGCAACACGCAACACTGCACTGCGTGAACGTGGATTTTGTGCGATTTCGTCAATGGTGGGTTTGATTGCTTTGCTTAATACGTTTAAAACGCCTTTTTCGATGTCTGCTTCTTTAATCGGTAATTTGCCGACGTTACGTTTTACGCCTGATTCGTCACGTATAAAACGTTTCACAATGCGGTCTTCAAGTGAATGAAACGAAATGACAACTAAACGCCCGTTTGAATTTAATAAGTTTTTGGCTTGTTTTAAAACAGATTCTAATTCACCTAATTC
>CANKON010000236.1 GCA_947484105.1 Methylococcaceae bacterium
CGCGGTTTTAAATCTAGCTACCTTAAACATAGGAGTCATTGATGACAGATAATGCCAAAGCTCACACATCGCCGTTTAGTTTTACACCTTATGTCGAAAAAAGTGGTGAAGAATATATGGATGCCCCGCAACTCGCGCATTTTTCAACTATTCTGAACAATTGGAAAAAAGAATTGATGCGCGAAGTCGATCGCACGGTTATTCACATGCAAGATGACGCAGCAAATTTTCCTGATCCTAACGATCGTGCCACACAAGAATCCGAATTTAGTTTGGAATTACGCACTCGTGATCGGGAACGCAAATTGATTAAAAAAATCGATGACGCGCTTAAAGACATTGAATCAGGTGATTATGGTTTTTGTGAAACGTGTGGCATTGAAATTGGCATTCGTCGTTTAGAAGCCCGCCCGACTGCGACCTTGTGCATCGATTGTAAAACGCTCGATGAAATTCGTGAAAGACAAATGAGTTAATGTTTCCCGCGCGTTATACCAGTCGGTTTGCGCCTTCACCGACTGGACATCTTCACCTTGGATCAGTTTATGCTGCTCTGGCTAGTTTTTTAGATGCGCGTACCAATCATGGTTTGTGGCAACTCCGTTTTGATGATTTGGATACGCCGCGCAATGTCGCAGGTTCAATTGACAGTATTTTAAAAACGCTCGAAATACTGGGGTTGCATTGGGATAACGCCATCGATTATCAAAGCCAACATCTTGACGAATATCATGCCGTTTTAAATGATTTAATGACGCAAGAGAAAATTTATCGTTGTGGCTGTTCCCGCAAAAATGTATCGTCGATTTATGCTCAAACGTGTCGAAATCAACACTTTCCCGCTGAAAATCCGCATGCGCTGCGACTGAAAACAGATTCCCGCCAAATTATTTTTAACGACGATTTGCAAGGAAAAATTTCACAAAATTTAGCAGAATGCGGTGACTTTATTTTGAAACGTAAAGACAACATTATCGCTTATCAATTTGCAGTCGTTTTAGACGATATGCGACAAAATGTGAATCATGTCGTGCGTGGAATGGATTTGTTAAATGAAACATCAAAACAAATTTATTTACAGCATATTTTAAATTTACCGACTCCAAATTATTGTCATGTTCCGATTTTAGTGGATTCAAATGGAATCAAATTAAGTAAAACCACACTTGCTGCGGCGGTGGATTTATCGAAACCTAATCGCGTGTTATTTCAATTGTTAGAATTACTCAAACAAAAACCGTTTCGTGAATTAGAACATGCAACGGTTTCTGAAATTTTGGAATGGGCGATTCAACATTGGACGATTTCAAACTTAAAAATGATAACAAAAATCGATTGTGGCAAATTTTAACGTACATTTTTCTGTTGCCGCGAGCAGCAGCAGCATTGTTGCTGTTTTAGGCGTGAATTTAAATGTGATGGATTTTTCGCACGCGCCTTGGCTCGTTTTTTTGGGAATTGTCGGTGGAATGTTACCTGATGTAGATGCGGTGAATTCTAAACCCGTGCGATTATTATTTAATGTCTTGGCGTTATTATCCGCAACGGCCGTTTTATCTGCGTTAAAAGCTTATGCAGAATCCTATCAATTACTTGCATTAGCGGCAGGTATTTATTGGCTGACGCGCTTTTTAGTTTTGGCATCTATTGCACGATTTACAGTGCATCGCGGTATTTTTCATTCGATTTTAGCGTTGCTATTTTTTGTATTATTGATGGTTTGTGTCAGTGATTATGCGTTCAAACAAAATACGACGTATGCGTGGCTAAATGGTTTTTTTCTGGGGTTTGGTTTTTTGGTGCATTTGTTATTGGATGAAATGTACAGCGTGGATTTATCGAATCGGCGCATGAAAAAGTCGTTTGGAACCGCTTTAAAACTATTTAATTACAAAAACTTACCTTCTTCTGCGTTGATGTCATTGCTAACAATTGCTTTGTATTGGGCAACGCCGTCACCGCTGGCTTTATTGACTACTATTTCTAGCCATTTCAAATTTTTGCCATTTTGACGTCACAGAATAATGCCGTTTAAAGTTAAGACGCGCTCTGTTTTTGTTGTTAAAATGGGTTAAGTATTTTAATTATCCCTTTGTTTATTGAGTTGTTTTGTAATGAAAATCCGCGTTCCGTTTGTCTTTTCTGTTCTAACGCTATTATGCCAACCGAGTTTTGCAACTGTCTATAATCCGCCTGTCAAAGCCCATGACAGCGTGGTTGCCGAATATCCCAATGAAATCGCAGTGACTCGCGCTGAAAAAAATGAAACATTGCTCGACGTAGCGCGACGTTTTTCGTTAGGGCAAATGGAAATCATCCGTTTAAATCAAGATTTAGATCGTTGGCTTATCAAAAAAGGTGAGGTCATTACGTTGCCCAATAAGCGAATTTTGCCTGATTCGCCACATGTTGGTATTACGCTTAATATCGCCGAATATAGGATGTATTACTATTCGACAGATGGAAAAATCTACTCATTTGCACACGGAGTAGGGCGACAAGATTGGAATACACCGCTCGGGAAAACGACGATTCAAAAAAAAGTGAAAGATCCGACTTGGCATCCACCTGAGTCGATTCGTCGTGAACACGCGGCATTAGGTGATCCTTTGCCAGAAGTTGTTCCAGCAGGTATTCATAACCCGCTTGGGGCTTACGCGCTTTATTTGAATCTACCTGGCGATTACAGAATTCACGGCACCGATATTGATAAAATTTTTGGTATCGGTATGCAAATTACGCACGGCTGTGTCCGAATGTATCCCGAAGATATTGACCAACTTTATCATTTGGTGAGTGAAGGTACGTCTGTTTATATCGTCAAACAACCAATTAAAGTCGGCTGGCTTGATAATGTTTTATATGTTGAATTTCATCCTGATTTAGAAGGCGAAGAAACGACACCCGAACAACGTGTTGCAACGGCATTAGCGTTAATCCAAAAAGCGAATAATTACGAATTACCGCAATATGACGAAACGGCATTAAAAGAAGCCGCTGAAAAACAAAATGGTAATCCAACGGCGATTTATACGCGCACCGAAGAAGAAATTGCGTTGAATGAAGCCACCGCTGTGCCTGTTTCGGATATTCCAGAAATTGTCCCCGCTGTGAAGCCCACAATTAAAAAGCCTGTGGCAAAATTGACAAAATCAAAATTAAAATTAAAAACAC
>CANKON010000237.1 GCA_947484105.1 Methylococcaceae bacterium
CCCGTTAAACCTGCTTTCGGTGTTGACCCGCGACCTGTTGCGCCTTCGTCACGAATTTCACCACCCGAACCCGTTGCTGCGCCCGAATACGGTGAAATCGCCGTCGGATGATTATGCGTTTCGACTTTCATCAACAAATGCGCGGCTTCATTTTGATACGCATATTCGCCTGTGTGCGGATTGCGAATAAAAACTGCCGTTTCTGCATTTTCAACAACTGACGCATTATCGCTGTAAGCCGTCAAAATGCCGTGTGGCGAAACATTGGACGTGTGGCGAATCATTTTGAACAGCGTTTGCGCCTGTTCTACGCCGTCAATTGTCCAATCTGCGTTAAAAATTTTGTGGCGGCAATGTTCCGAATTTGCTTGCGCGAACATCATCAATTCCACGTCAGTCGGATTTCGTTCAAGCTGAACAAATGCGTCTGTCAAATAATCAATTTCGTCTGCGGATAAAGCCAAACCTAAAACCGTATTTGCCGAAACTAATGCGTCACGTCCTTGTTCAAACACGTTCACTCGTTGTAATGATTGTGGTTCGTGATGTGCAAAAAGTTCTAAATTATTTTGGTCAAAAATCACTGTTTGTGTCATGCGATCGTGCAATTTTTTGACAACGTTTTCGTTTAATGGCGATGCGCTGACAATGAAGTATTCAATGCCACGTTCGATGCGTTCAATATCCGTTAATCCGCAACGTTCCGCTATGTCAGTGGCTTTGCTTGACCAAGGTGAGATCGTGCCAGAACGTGGCACGACTAATAAACATTCGCCTGTTTCTTCGATAGTTTTGGTTGAACCGTAAGTTAATAATTGTTCTAAAATCTGACGCTGTTCGTCAGTCAAATTTCCCGATACAAAATGTACAAATCGGGCGGAGACTGTTTGAATGTCTGGTTGAATGCTTTGCAAATCGGTGAGTAATTTTTCTAAACGGAATTCGGATAACGCGGCGGTGCTGATGAGTTTTTGCATGAGTTTTAATTTTAAGAGGATAACAAAAGCGGTGCGGCATTCTAACAAAAGATAAAAACTTTTCGGTATAAATCTTTTTTGACGATTGAATTACGTTAAAATCGCCATATTCCGTCAAAATCTAATCATAAAAAATGACTGATTTTTCCTATTTTTCAGATAAAGCTACCATTCTGGTGGTTGATGATACACATGATAATTTAACGTTTTTAAGTCATTTACTAAATACGACTTACAACGTCAACGTCGCAAACAGTGGTGAAAAAGCCCTTAAAATTATTCAATCCGCGTCACCTGATTTAATTTTGCTCGATATTATGATGCCTTATATGGACGGTTATGAAGTTTGCAGACAATTGAAAGCCAACCATAAAACAAAAAAAATCCCCATAATCTTTATGATTGAAAAATCGACTATTGATGATGAAATTTATGGTTTAAGTATTGGCGCGGTCGATTACATTATCAAACCGATTAACCCAGCCATTTTATTGTCGCGTGTGAGCATTCATATTAAGGTTAAGCGGATGCAAGATTCCTTAAAAGATCAACGCGCGTGGTTTCACAGTATTATTGAATCTGCCCCTGATGCGATGCTGGTTACGGATGAAAAAGGCAACATCATTTTGTGTAATTCGCGGGCGGCTGAAATTTTTAATTATGATTCGCGTGAATTACATTCTTTAAATATTAAGCAGCTCGTTGTCGATGACAAAGGAATTTGTAAAGATGGACGGCATTTTCCTGCCGACGTGAGTGTTAATGATTTGCCCAATTTAAATAACGGCGGTGTGTGTCATTGTGTGTTAGTGCGTGATATTACGAAACGAATGCGAATTGAAAATGACATTCGTCACGCAAAGAAATTGGCAGAAACTGCGAATCAAATGAAGTCAGATTTTTTAGCCAATATGAGCCACGAACTTCGTACACCATTGAATGCCATTATTGGTTACAGTGAAATTTTACAAGAAGACGCGGAAGATATTGGGCAACCTGAGTTTGTATTGGATTTAAAAAGAATTCACGGCGCAGGCAAACATTTATTAAAACTCATTAACGATATTTTGGATTTGTCGAAAATCGAAGCGGGTAAAATGGACATTTACCTCGAAGAGGTCAATTTAGAAAATGTCATCAGTGAAACTCGAGATATTGTTTTGCCATTGATGGTGAAAAATAATAATCAGTTTGTCATCGAGAATGCGTTATGTTTCAAAAAAATGTACACGGATGTCACAAAAGTAAAACAAACTTTGTTTAATTTGATTGGAAATGCGGCGAAATTTACCCATAACGGTGTGATTACTTTGAGCATTAAAGATTATCTTCTTGATGACAAAGAGCGCGTTTCTTTTTCAGTTCACGATACGGGAATTGGACTAACGGAGGAACAGATGGAAAAGTTATTTACGGATTTTGTTCAAGCCGATACTTCTACTACGCGAAAATATGGCGGCTCAGGCTTAGGATTGGCAATTAGTCGGCGTTTTTGTCAAATGCTGGGCGGCGATATTATTGTGAACAGCGTCATAGATAAAGGTTCCACTTTTACAATTGATTTGCCAATGAATATACAACAGAATCAACCCTTAAATTTAAGGAGCAAGATGGATGAGTAAAATACTTTTGGTTGAAGATGATGAATTGAACCGTGATATGTTGTCGCGTCGTTTAATACGCAAAAATTACACGGTTATTTTGGCAGTAAATGGATTAGAAGGGGTTGATAAAGCGGCTTCTGAATTGCCTGACCTTATCTTAATGGATATGAATATGCCTGAAATGGACGGTTTGGAAGCGGTGCGGCTTATCAAAAAAAATCCCGCGACGGCAGATATTCCCGTGATTATTTTATCCGCACACGCCATGCCGTCTTACGTTGCAAAGGCAAAAAATATACTCAATTGCGGCGATGATTACGACACCAAGCCCGTTGATATGGAAAGGTTGCTAGATAAAATTGAAGCCCTTTTAGGGAAATAATGGATAGAAATGCCTCACGAGTTTGAGCTTCATTCAAACTCGCGCACTGGCTATAATCCCGCCAGCATCATAAACCACTGCTCTAAAACGTATTTTGGGTAAGCCAAAATCACACTTAACACATTGAAATAAAGCATCCCCAACAAAATAATAAAGCCAAATCGTTCCAGTTTATTAAATTGCCATGCCCAA
>CANKON010000238.1 GCA_947484105.1 Methylococcaceae bacterium
AGCGCACGACATTCATTAAATGGTCGCAAATTTGAACCATTGCATCCGTACTTTGTTTAATCAATAAATTTTGCGATTTTTCAGCGCGAGCAATCGCAATCGTCATCACTTTAATTGCCGTGAGCGATTGCCCTAATTCATCATGTAATTCTTGCGCGAGATGTTGCCGTTCTTTTTCTTGAATAGTTAAATTGTGCTGCGTCAACGTTCGATTTTCATGTTGACTTGCATTGAGTTTTTCGGTCAATTGATTGATAGCTTTCGCAATTCGATTCATTTCCTCGTTTAAGAAATTCGGTAATGGCTGTTGATAATCGCCCAATTCAACCCGTTCTAAACCTTGCACAATGACACCGATTGCTTTTAATACGCGATTAAAAACAACGTGAATCACCCAAAAAATCAGGGTAATCAATAAAAATAATAGCCCAAAAAACGCTAAACTTTCTTCCCAGACTTCGCTAATTTCATTAAGCGGATTTGCTTCAATCGACACAATGAGCGGTTGCCCGTCATTAGTTAAAAAAGCGCGTTCAATTTTTATAGTGGAACTCGCCACTAAATTGACAAACCATTGCGGCGGATTGATTGGTGTTTGTTTTGTATTGAGTTGTGCAACGGTCAACACATTGCCCGACGGCTCTTTGAGTTGAATTTGCAAATGGCGCGTTTCTTTTAACGCATTGAGTTGTGCGAGCCAATCTGTTTTGACATTGTTTTGCGAAAAATGGAACGTGATAAGTTGAACGGCTAAATGAATCGACGATTCCATTTCATCTTGCACCGCCCGTTTGGCTTGTAACAATGTCACTGCGCCGCCAATGGCAAAAATAAAAATCGATAAAAGTAAAATACAACGGTTAATTTGATAATGCAGGGTTTGCCTATTCATCTTGCACGTCCCAAATCAGACGCGGGTCAAAACTTTTTGCGGCAAACATGGTCAAAACCACCACCGCCGCAAAGGCTGTTGCTGCCGAACCTGCAATGACTTGTGCTACGCCGCCTAAATTAACGAGCGACACTAAAATCGAAATCATAAAAATATCGAGCATCGACCAACGTCCGACAAACGCAATCACGCGATACAATTGTGTCCAACGTTTTGCGTTCACTTGCCAACGAAAATGCACGCACAATAACAACAAACTTAACCCCAATAATTTTAACAGCGGTACTAAAATACTTGCGATTAAAACCAGCATCGCAATCGGCAACATATTTCCGTGAATCAACGCAATAATGCCGCCCAAAATCGTGTGTGGTTCGCCGACATTTAATTGTGTGACGGTCATAATCGGAAACAAATTGGCGGGAATATACAGCGCAAAACTACTAATCAATAAGGCGAATGTGCGTTGAAAACTGTGTGGCAAACGCGCGTGTAATTCGCTTCCGCATAATTTGCAATTTTTTGATTCGGAAACGATTTTTTCTAATTTTCCGCAATCGTGACAGCGAATTAAACCTTGTGAAAAGGCGTTATTTTTTTTCATTTTTTTTCAAAATCTCGATTTGTTGCCAAAATAACATGCTGTCAAAATTATTTGCCAACGTTACCGTCACTAATAAAAGCAATACAAACGCGCTCAAACCAAACCCGAATTTCAATTCCGCCATGGAAGCAAGTTTGACGCACGCGACAATAATTCCAAGCAAATACACTTCTAACATTGCCCATTCTTCAATGTGTTGCAACGTCCGTAACCACTGATTTAGATGGCGATTTCCACGATTAAAATACAAATGCCCGCTAATCAACAGTGACAAAATGATGCTCAACATCGGAAATAAAATACTCGACAAAAAAACAATCAGTGAAACCGCCCACATGCCTTCATTGAAAAGCGTCACTACGCCACTTAAAAGCGTTCCATCATGTGTATTACCCAAAATTTTCACGCCAACAGTGGGTAATAAATTCGCGGGCAATAATAAAAACAAGCCCGTCAGAGATAAGGCAAACGTTCGCGCCACACTTTGGGTGCGTGGTCGATGCAATAAATAATTACACCGAGGACAATGCAATTTATCGCCAACAACCGAAACAGTTTGTTGCAGCAATAAATCACATTCTGGACAAGCGAGATAATTTGAAATTTTCATAGAACATGATTTTAACGCATGGCTGAATATCCATATCTAATTGATGGTAAAATTTTCGCATTATTTTTACTTTCTTCTGTTTTCCGAGAACGTCATTATGGCAACTACTAACGATTTGCAATTTAACAGCCTAATCAATAATTTAATTAAAGATGGTTTTTTAACCGCGCCCGACGCTCAAAAACATCATCAAGATGCACAGAAAAAAGGTGTGTCACTGATTAACTATTTAGTCACACAAAAAATTGTCGATTCGACCACTATTGCCTCTAAAATTTCGTCAGAATTTGGTCTGCCTTTTTTTGATTTAGATGTGATTGACCCAAATAGTTTGCCGAAAGAAAAACTGAGCATGACGTTGATGAATAAATATCACGTTTTGCCGCTACAAGTTCGTGGATCGATTTTATATATTGCGATTTCTGACCCGCGCAGTTTTCAAGGTTTTGATGAAATCAAATTCAGTAGTCGTTTAAATCCTGAACCAATTTTGGTTGAAGAACATAAATTAGCTAAAGCACTTGATGAAATTTCCAGTGCCGCTGAGAATGTGATGGCAGGATTGCTCGATTCAGATTTAGATAATTTAAGTATTTTAGACAATGAAGATGATGGCTCTGCCCAACCAGTAGTTGCTGATGGGATTGATGATGCGCCGATTGTCCGTTTCGTCAATAAAATTTTATTGGATGCGATTAAAACGGGGGTTTCGGATATTCATCTTGAACCTTACGAAAAAATATTTCGGATTCGCTATCGCACAGATGGCATGCTACACCAAATTTCTGCGCCACCAGCCAGCGTTGCAAATCGACTTATTTCTCGCATTAAAGTCATGTCGAAAATGGATATTGCTGAACGCCGCATTCCACAAGACGGACGAATTAAAATGGCACTTTCAAAAACACGCACCATTGATTTTCGGGTGAATACTTGCCCCACGCTATTTGGCGAAAAAGTGGTATTGCGGATTTTAGACCCGACAAATGCCCAATTAGGCATTGAAAAATTAGGGTTTGAACCTCAGCAACAAAAACTTTTTTTAGAT
>CANKON010000239.1 GCA_947484105.1 Methylococcaceae bacterium
ATTACATTCCAACCCGCGCCACGGAATTCACTTTCAAGTTCTTGAATAATTTTACCGTTGCCGCGCACAGGACCATCAAGACGCTGCAAATTGCAATTCACCACGAAAATTAAATTGTCTAAATGTTCACGTCCTGCCATGCCGATTGCGCCGAGTGATTCAGGTTCGTCGGTTTCGCCGTCACCTAAAAATGCCCACACTTTGCGTCCGTCTGTATTTACCAAACCACGATCACGCAAATAACGCATAAAACGCGCTTGGTAAATCGCACAAATAGGACCTAAACCCATTGAAACGGTGGGGAATTGCCAAAATTCAGGCATCAACCACGGATGCGGATACGATGACAAACCATTTCCGCCGACTTCTTGGCGGAAATTGTCCATTTGCTCATGCGTGAAACGTCCAAGCAAAAACGCGCGGGCATATTCGCCTGGTGAAGAATGTCCTTGTGTATAAATTAAATCGCCGCCGTGTTTTTCAGAAGGCGCGTGCCAAAAATGGTTATAACCAACATCATACAAAGTCGCAGCTGACGCAAAACTCGCAATGTGTCCACCCACATTGGTATCTTTATTCGCCCGCAAAACCATCATCATCGCATTCCAACGAACGTAAGAACGAATGCGGTGTTCAAGCGTTGCATCACCTGGAAATTGTGATTGGCGTTCCACGGGAATCGTATTCAAATAAGCGGTATTCGCGCTGAAAGGAATATCAAATCCCGCGTGGCGCGTCACAGCAACTAAACGTTCAATTAAAAAATGGGCGCGTTCACTGCCTTCGGCTTCTAAAACCGATTGAAGTGCTTCAATCCATTCTTGGGTTTCGGCTGGGTCAACGTCTGTTTGCCCCGTAATATCTGAAAAAAAAGTGCTACTCATAAAGTAATCCTATGTGTGAGAAAGGGAGGTTTTTTGAAGTATTAAAACAGACAAATCCGCGAAAAATACGGCTTTCAAATAGTATATACAAATCAGTGCAGGCTAGCATCCGCTTTTATGACAATGTAGTTTTAGTTTAGTTTCACTCTTGCGTCGCATAGAATGACAAAAAAAGATTAAAAAATAGCGACAGTCTAAAATAAAATCTAACATCTCCTTTCTTTTTCAATTTTTGATGGAACACTCATGGAATTTACAGATTATTTACGTCTTTTGGCTCAAAATGACGGTTCAGATTTATATTTAACCGTAGGTGCGCCGCCTGCTGCAAAATTCCAGGGCGTGTTAAAACCACTCGATAATACAAAATTATTACCTGCACGGATAAAAGAAATTGCTTACAGCTTAATGACTGAAGAGCAACAAGCCCATTTTGAACATCAACCCGAAATGA
The DNA here is from genome assembly GCA_947484105.1 of Methylococcaceae bacterium. Taxonomy (GTDB): domain Bacteria; phylum Pseudomonadota; class Gammaproteobacteria; order Methylococcales; family Methylomonadaceae; genus UBA10906. The sequence continues at coordinate 1,339 of CANKON010000239.1, forward strand.
ATTTGGCGATTTCAGAAAAAGGAATTGGACGTTTTCGAGTCAATATCTTTCGTCAACGCAATAGCATTTCGCTTGTCATTCGTAATATTAAAACAGAAATTCCCAGTGCAGACAGTTTAGGTTTGCCGCAAGTTTTGAAAAAAACCATTATGGAAAAACGCGGTTTAATTTTGTTCATTGGTGGAACAGGGTCGGGTAAATCGACTTCGCTTGCAGGGCTGATTGATTACCGCAACAGTAATGCGTCAGGTCATATTATTACGATTGAAGATCCGATTGAATTTATTCACCCGCATAAAAAATCGTTGGTGAATCAACGTGAAGTTGGTGTTGATACGCTCAGTTATGAAGACGCGCTACAAAATACATTGCGCCAAGCTCCCGATGTGATTTTGATTGGTGAAATTCGCTCGCGTGAAACAATGGAACACGCACTGGCTTTTGCTGAAACGGGACATTTATGTTTATCAACGCTACACGCCAACAATTCAAATCAGGCATTAGATCGAATCATTAACTTTTTCCCAGAAGAGCGTCGAACTCAGTTGTTAATGGATTTGTCTTTGAATTTGAAAGCCTTTGTGTCGCAACGTCTTGTGCCAACGGTTGACGGAAAGCGAACTGCTGCTATTGAGATTTTATTAAATACGCAATATGTGAGTGATTTAATTTTAAAAGGCGAAATTCACGGCATTAAAGAAGCGATGGAAAAATCTGAAGGGATCGGAATGCAAACGTTTGATAGTCATCTACAACGACTTTATGAAGATGGAAAAATTTCACTCGATGACGCACTTGCCAATTCAGATTCACCAAATAATTTACGCTTAAAAATTAGTTTAAGTAGTAAAGGAATTGTGGGGGATTCGACATCATTGCCAGATGAAAAACACCCAGAAGCAAAGCCTAAAATAACAGAACTCAATATTCAACTTGTGGATATGGAAAAGGATGACGAATAGGGTAATGCAATGATGAAAGAAACATTATTTGATATTTTTATAAACGGTATAAACCCCGAACGTGCTGATGAAACCGACAAAATACGGAAGGATGCCTCAAATGTGTTGCAGTTAAGTTTGGAGGATTTAGATGAATTATTAGCACACGCAAATGGAACTCGTATTCGCCGCAATGTCACAGAAGAAGAAGCAAAAAATTATCAACAGGCATTAACAAAAGTGGGACTAATTTGTCTTTACAGACCTGCTGCTAAATGTGAGCCAAATTCAAATCCGTTATCAATTGAAACGGCAAATGAAATTTCATGTCCACATTGTGATTTAAAAATCTCTGCGAATACAGAAGGCAATTTGCCTGAAAAATGCGAACGATGTGGCATTGTCATTGCGGCGTATTTGGAGCAAAAAGCAGACGATGATGAACGTGAAGCGATTAAAGCAAAAGTTCTCGCAGCACAAGAACTAGCGAACAAAGCGAAAATCAAAAAATTACAAGATGATATTGAAAAACAACGTAAATTAGATTTGGAAGCGGACGTTTTACGCGAATTAGGCGCAGGTAAAGCTAAAAATCCGCTGAATGTGAAGTTATTAGCCGTTGGCGGTGGCTTGGTTATCGCAACAATGGGCGCGAGTTATTTTCTTACACAACCTACTGCGCCGCCAGCTAGCGCAGTAGTAGCGACAACGCCTGCTGCAACAAAAACAAGTGCGCCAGCAACCGCTCAAGATGCAATGCAAAAAACACATGATCAAGCCGCGCAAGTTTTAAACGGCTTTGGCTTAGATCCTGATGCGTTTGCAAATGCGGGGAGTTCTGTTAGTCATTCAGCAAGTGACACATCATCG
>CANKON010000240.1 GCA_947484105.1 Methylococcaceae bacterium
CTTTTTTCGTTATTTAAAACAGATTTGAGCATTTTTAAACTGTCTGCAGCGTTGGCAATCGCAATGTTTTCTAAATTTGCGCGGGCTAAACCGAATTGCTCAGGTTTTATTGTGTAACAAAAAACTTCACCATTTTTTAATTCCGCAACGTGCGTTTCACACGCAATGCTGATTTCGTCTAAACCGTCTTCCGCGCTCACGACTAAAACGTGTTCACTGCCTAATTTTTTAAAAACGTGTGCGAGCGGTTCAACCCATTTTTTATCAAATACGCCAATCAATTGATTTTTAACTTTGGCAGGATTTGAAAGCGTGCCGAGAAAATTAAACATCGTTCGCACGCCTAAAATTTTGCGAACTTCGCGAGTGTGTTTCATTGCGCCGTGATAATTTTGGGCGAATAAAAAACCGATTCCTAAGTCCGCAACACACAGCGCGACTTGCTGAGGTGTTAAAGTTAAATCGACACCTGCCAATTCCAAAACATCGGCACTTCCGCAACAACTCGATACAGAACGATTGCCATGTTTAGCGACTTTGCCACCTGCTGCGGCAACAACAAATGCCGCTGTGGTTGAAATGTTAAACGTATTCGCGCCATCACCACCTGTGCCGCAAGTATCAACAACGTTTTCGCCAAAAATTTCAATTGGTGTCGCCAATTCACGCATCACTTCAGCTGCGGCGGCAATTTCATCAATCGTTTCACCTTTTGAGCGCAAGGCACATAAAAATCCCGCCATTTGTGCGTCACTGGCTTCGCCCCGCATGAAAAATTCCATCGCTTCACGCATTTCTTCTGACGTTAAATTTTGATGTTGTAAAAGTTTTTCTAAAAGTTTTGTTAAGTTCATTTTCTATAAAATCGAGGTTAATTTTGAAATCAATAAATTGGCGTAAATATCGGCATCGTAATGATGATTGCTTGGGTCACGATTTCGTAATTCGGTTTTCACAACGCCATTTTTGCCCAATGATTCCGAATCGAGCATCACATAACAAATGCCATTTTGTTCGCAAACCGTTTGCATTGTGCGATTAAATTCCAAGGTCAAAGCCGTTCGTTCAACTTGCGAAGCGGTTACTTCACGGCGAGCATTAGCAATTTCACCCCAATCGTTACCATCTTCAATCGTTGGAAGCGGTGTACTGATACAAATTACGTCAAATTTTGCCTGCAATTCCAGCAAAAAATTTGCATAACATTGAATCGCTTTATCCATCATTACGGCAACAGATTCTTGATATTTTTGCGCTCGATACCAAATCACAAAACCTGTATCGACTTCGCCCAACATCACGATGACTTTCTGAGCGGTTGAATTTTCGGCGGCATTTCTAAAAACGGGATACGTTTGCGTGGTGGAATTCGGATTTTCCAAACCCGAAGCGGTTGCACCAATGACGGTAACAACATCGAACTCGAAATTTTGGAACGCTTTTTTAAATTCAGAATGCGTAAAAACAGGCGAATGTGAATCACCTAAAACAAGAATTTCAGTCATTTTTTAGTTTGGATTTTTCAAAAGGTGAACCAGCCACGCAATTTCATCTGGATTTAAAAAGGGTTTCCAAGGCGGCATTGCCGTTCCTTTACGACCGTTTTTAATGGCATCAATTAAAAATTCATCCGATTTGCCTTCTAAATTTTTAGGTTGCAAAGGCAAACCTAAACCGCCTTGCAACGTCAAACCGTGACACGCGCCACAATCGTTTTTTAATAAATCACGCAATTCGGTTTGACGTTCAAGTGACGGTTCAGCCGCGAAAGCCGAACTCGACAAACACGCTAAAAACAGTAATTTTTTCATAAAGTCTTTGGAATTTTTCAATGAATTTGGCTATTGTAGCGATTACTGCTAAATTTATCGCCATTCACACTTTTAGGATTTTAAAAAAATGTCAGACATCGAAATTGCACAACGCGCCACCATGAAACCGATTATTGAACTTGCGGGAAAAAATTACGGCATTGCACCCGAACATTTAGACCCAATTGGGCATTACAAAGCGAAACTTTCACTTGAATACGTCAACAGTTTAGAAGGCAAAAAAGACGGTAAATTGATTCTCGTGACGGCAATTAGACCAACGCCAGCGGGTGAAGGTAAAACCAAGACGACTGTCGGTTTAGGCGATGCGATGAATCGTTTAAATAAAAAAACGATTATGTGTTTGCGTGAACCGTCTTTAGGTCCTTGTTTTGGTGTAAAAGGCGGCGCAGCAGGTGGTGGTTACGCACAAGTTGTTCCAATGGAAGACATCAATTTACATTTCACAGGCGATTTCCACGCGATTGGCGTGGCGCATAATTTGTTATCGGCGTTAATCGACAACCACATCAATCATGGCAACGAATTAGACATCGACCCGCGCAGAATTCAATGGAAACGGGTTGTGGACATGAACGACCGTGCATTGCGTAACATCGTTGTCGGCATGGGTGGTGCGGCAAACGGCTATTTGCGCGAAGACGGTTACGACATCGTTGTGGCTTCGGAAGTCATGGCAATTTTATGTTTAGCAACAGGACGTGCCGATTTAAAAGACCGTTTAGGACGCATTGTCATCGGTTACAAATCGGACAAAGTTACGCCCGTTTATGCACGAGATTTAAAAGCACACGGCGCAATGGCAGCACTTTTAAAAGACGCAATCAAACCGAATTTGGTGCAAACGCTCGAAAACAACATTGCGATTATTCACGGTGGACCTTTTGCGAATATCGCGCACGGTTGCAACACTGTGACGGCAACAAAAACGGCATTGAAATTAGCTGATTACGTTGTCACCGAAGCAGGTTTTGGTGCAGATTTAGGCGCGGAAAAATTCATCGACATCAAATGCAGAATGGCAGATTTGAAACCGTCAGCCGTTGTGTTGGTCGCAACGATTCGGGCATTGAAATTTCATGGCGGCGTTGCAAAAGACGATTTGAATCAAGAAAACGTTTCAGCAGTTGAAAAAGGTTTTGAAAACCTCGAACGTCATTACAAAAACATCACCGAGCATTACGGTTTGCCATGCGTTGTTTGTATCAATCATTTTACGTTTGATACCCAAGCAGAAATTGCGTTGTTGCAACAAAAATGTGCGGATTTAGGTGCAACTTGCATCGTATCAAAACATTGGGCAAATGGC
>CANKON010000241.1 GCA_947484105.1 Methylococcaceae bacterium
CGTGTGCAAAGCGTTGCGCCTAAATCCATAATCGCTTGCGTGTAATCATCGCAACGTTTAATCGGCGTAATTTCTTCACTCAAATGCCACAATTTTGTTTCGATTTCACGCAACCCTGTCCAGCCAGAAATGGCAAAAAAACGTGCTAAAACTCGCTTCACATTGCCATCCAAAATAGGCTGCGATTTTTGAAATGCAATGCTCAAAATTGCGCCAGCAGTGGATTTTCCGATGCCTGATAATTCGAGCAATTCGGGCAATGTGTCGGGAAATTTGCCTCGTTGAACAATCGCTTGTGCGGCTTTATGTAAATTTCGAGCGCGAGCGTAATAACCCAAACCTGCCCAATGTTGTAAAACGTCATCAAGTGGCGCGGCGGCTAGACTTTCGACGTTTGGGAATCGCGCCACAAATGCTTCAAAATAGGGAATCACCGTCACTACTTGCGTTTGTTGCAGCATAATTTCTGACAGCCACACGCGATACGGTGATTTGTCTTGTTGCCACGGTAAATTTTTGCGTCCATGCGAATCGAACCATGTTAATAAAGCAGCCGAAAAATTGAACTCAACAGGCGGTTTTTGTAGCGTCATGCTATGATTTTAAACTCAAAAAATAATAAAAAAGGAGAACATCATGTTGTTGGCAAAAATTGTCGCCGTCGCGATTTTAGTTTGGTTTTTTCATAGCGCAAAAGAAAATGGTCAAGAACCGTTTAAATGGGCAATTATTGGATTGGTTGGTTTTGGTATAACCTGGGAAGCCGCTCATTTAATAACTGATGCAATGACTGAAAATCGTTTGATTGCGTCGATATTACCAGCAGTCATTGCGGCGGTGGGCGCGTGGGCAATTCGTCAAAAATTAGTTTCTGACACGAAAAAGCTATGACACAAACAAAATTTTGGGGAATTGTTCCTGCCGCAGGCGTTGGCAAACGGATGAATGCCGATCGACCGAAACAATATCTGCCACTTTCAGAAAAAACGGTTATTGAACAAACGCTTACTCGTTTAATCGATGCACAAGTTTTTGAAAAAATCATAGTTGCGATTTCTGAAGGCGACCCGTATTGGAACAATTTACCGATTTCAAAACACGAAAAAATTATCCGTGCTGAAGGCGGTAAGGAACGCGCGGATTCGGTTCTAAATGCCTTGGCGGAAATTAAAAATCAAGCTGCTGATAACGATTGGGTTTTGGTTCACGATGCGGCGCGTCCGTGCATTACGTCAGAAGATATTGAAAAGCTCATTTTAGAATTGCGTCATGATGAAATTGGCGGTATTTTGGCGTTGTCGTCGCACGATACGTTGAAAGACGTGGATGGCTTGCAAATCGTCAGCACGCACGATAGAAATCGAATTTGGCGAGCGTTAACGCCGCAAATGTTTCGTTATGGTGCCTTGAAAAAGGCATTGGAATTCACGCAAGGCAATGTTGGTATTACCGACGAAGCGAGCGCATTGGAAGCGCAAGGTTTATCACCGAAAATTGTCGAAGGGCGTTCGGACAATATCAAAATTACCCGCCCTGAAGATTTAGCGTTGGCGCAATTTTATTTGTCACAACAAAAATAAACATTCAATGAATTTATCGCTACACTTAACAAACCATTTACTAACTATTTTAAAAGAGGTGATTATGTTCCATTTCAAATCAAAAAAAATGACATTAGCGTTATCTGTTTGCATTATGTCAATGTTGTTGGCTCCTGTCATAACACAGGCTGAAACATCAACAGGTAGCACTGCAGCAAGACAAGCCGCTGATCAAAAAGCCGCTTTAGCTAAAAAAGCGGCTGTACAGCAAAAATTGGCTGAAGAAAAACAAAAAGCCGCAGAACCACAAAAAGCAGAAACCCCCGCCGCTGAAAAACAAGAAACAGGCGAAAAATAATTGGCGAGCGTGTGAAACGCTGTTGGGGCGATTTTCGTCGTGCCAGCAGTGTTTAATTCCATTCCTGTTTTGCCAAAATCGCCTTACCTCTCAAACTCCGCATCAACCCACACAACAAATTTTGTGAATCATATTTTAAAATCGAGCGGTTTAATTAAACAAATTCACATTAAAAACGGTAAAATTGGGTATTTTTCAAACACAGAGAAACTCAAAATACTATGCACAACAAAACGATTTCACAGCTCGCGCAAAGTTTGCGTCACAAAGAATTTTCCAGCGTTGAATTGACCCAACATTTTTTAAATCGTATTAAACAACACGCGGAGTTTAATGCGTTTATTACGGTCACGGATGATTTGGCATTACACGCTGCACAATTGGCGGACGTAAAAATTGCGGCAGGAAATGCGGATTTATTAACGGGCATTCCGATGGCGCACAAAGATATTTTCTGTACCAAAGATGTGAAAACAACCTGCGGCTCAAAAATGCTTGATAACTTTATCGCGCCTTATAACGCCACGGTAGTTGAAAAATTGAACGCGGTTGGCGCAGTGAATTTAGGTAAATTAAACATGGATGAATTTGCAATGGGTTCGTCGAATGAAACCAGTTTTTATGGCGCGGTGAAAAATCCTTGGAACAAAAATGCTGTAGCGGGTGGTTCATCAGGCGGTAGTGCAGCAGCTGTCGCAGCACAATTAGCGGTTTGCGTCACAGGAACGGACACGGGCGGTTCGATTCGTCAACCTGCGGCATTTTGTGGCGTGTCGGGAATTAAACCGACTTACGGGCGCGTGTCGCGTTTTGGCATGATTGCGTATGCGTCGAGTTTGGATCAAGGCGGCTCAATGGCGCGAAGTGCCGAAGATTGCGCGATTTTATTGCAAGCCATGGCGGGTTTTGACGCGAAAGATTCTACTAGCGTGGATGCGCCCGTTCCTGATTATTGTGCAGATTTGAATAAACCTTTAACAGGTTTAAAAATTGGTTTGCCAAAAGAATTTTTTACAGCTGATTTAAATGCAGATATGGTAAAAACGCTTGAATCTGCCATCGAAGAATATAAAAAACTCGGTGCCGAATTCAAAGAAGTGTCGATGCCGAATTTGAAATATGCAATTCCTGCTTATTATGTGATTGCATCGGCAGAATGTTCGTCGAATTTATCGCGTTATGACGGCGTGCGTTTTGGTTATCGTTGTGAAAATCCTGCGAATTTAGAAGA
>CANKON010000242.1 GCA_947484105.1 Methylococcaceae bacterium
GACCCACACGTTACCGATAGATTTGAATTTTTTGTGGGCGGACGTGAAATTGCCAACGGTTTTACTGAGTTAAACGATGCCGAAGACCAATCGGCACGTTTCCAACAGCAAGTGAATGAAAAAGATGCGGGTGATGATGAAGCGATGCACTTTGACGCAGATTATATTACCGCGCTTGAACACGGAATGCCGCCAACGGCTGGTGAAGGTATTGGCATCGACCGTTTAGTAATGTTGTTCACAGATTCGCCGTCGATTCGTGATGTGTTGTTATTTCCACACATGCGCCCAAAACACGATTAAAAATGTCAGACTTTCAACTTCATTCGCAATTACAAAAAGATTGTTTCGTTTTAGGGAAATTTGAGCTTTGCCAAGTTTTACTCATGAATGACAGTCAATTTCCGTGGTTTATTTTAGTGCCGCAGCGTAAGGATATTCGTGAAATTTATGAATTGACCGATGCTGAACAAATTATGTTGATTCGAGAATCGAGTTATTTGGCAAAGAAATTAGCGGAAATTTTTAACGCGGATAAGTTGAACGTGGCAGCGATTGGAAATATCGTGCCGCAACTGCATTTGCATCATGTGGTGCGTTATGAAAACGATAAGGCGTGGGCTACGCCAGTTTGGGGGAAATTTGCGGCTGTTCCTTACACGGAACAGCAACGCATTGTGCTTTTGGATCGATTAAAGTCGCTCGATTTATTGTAATAAAAATTCAGTGAAGAAGGCATCTTTAAAGCCTTCGCTTGGTAAATGCGTATAATCTTTCTTTTTCGCTTTTTTAGCATGACCCTCTGCCGTAGCAACAGCTTCTTCCGCGTCTGGTTCGATACCTTCAGCTTTATCAATGGTTTTATGAATTGTGTCAATGGCTTCTTGTCGTAATGCTTCGCGTTGTTCCATTGTTTGCAAACTGTCCATTGGTCGATCACTAAATAACATAATCAATTCGTGCTTAATCGCAGGCATGTGTTTTTTTATCGCAGCCTCCGTTGGCGCACCGTCAATTAACAATTGAACGTTTATTGATAAATACTTTTTTGATTCAACCAAATTAACGACAAATTTCGGTGTTATTTCCAAATAAGAAGGACCCACACCTTTTGCTTCACCGCCGCCTTCATTTGCAAAGGCGAAATTCGACACAAATAACAAGCTAAACAACAAGATAAATAAACGCATAAAACAACTCCAAATAAAATTAAAAAATAGTTTCGCTAAGATTTTAAATTGCTATTTACGACATCAAAATGTGCTGTCGAAACTTTCTTGATAACGATTCTTGAATTTTTCTAAATTGAACTGGTGATTTTGTGTGCCATGATGTTCGATTTTAATTGCGCCCATTAACGAAGCAATACGTCCTGTAATTTCCCAATCTAATTTATTCATCAAACCAAACAATAATCCCGCACGATACGCATCGCCGCAACCTGTCGGATCGGCTAGATTCGCAACTGTAGCGGCTGGAATTTGAATTTTTTTATCTTGTGTATAAATCGTCGAACCATCGCCGCCGCGTGTCACAATTAAGGCTTCTACTTTTTGCGCTAATTGCTCTAAATTTAAACCCGTTTTTTCTTGCATCAATTCGGCTTCGTAATCATTCAATGTCAACCACGTTGCTTGTTCAATTAGTGTCAACAATTCCGCGCCGTTAAACATTGGCATTCCTTGACCTGGATCGAAAATAAATGGAATGTCAAGCTCAGAAAATTCTTTCGCATGAAGCTGCATACCGTCTTTGCCGTCAGGGGAAACGATACCAATTTGAATCGATTTGTCAGCTGGAACAGAATTTAAATGCGAATAATTCATCGCGCCTGGATGAAACGCAGTAATTTGATTATCGTCTTCATCTGTCGTGATGTAAGCTTGACCTGTGAATTGATTATCTAATTTTTGAATGAATTTCTGCTCAATTTTATGTTGATTTAGCCATTGCGTGTAGGGTTCAAAATCATGCCCGACTGTCGCCATAATTAGCGGTTGTGCGCCGAGTAATTTTAAGTTGTAAGCGATATTTCCCGCACACCCCCCAAATTCACGACGCATGGTTGGCACCAAAAACGACACATTCAACATATGCGTTTTTTCGGGCAAAATGTGGTGTTTAAATTTATCGTGAAACACCATAATCGTGTCATAAGCCATTGAACCGCAGATTAACGCGCTCATAAAATTCCTCTTAAAAAAATAAAATAACTGTCCAAGTAATGGCCGCCCAAATTAGTGACAACATCACTGCCGCAGAACCGATGTCTTTTGCCCGTCCAGATAATTCGTGATGTTCAAAACCAATACGATCAATTGCGGCTTCAACAGCTGAATTTAGTAATTCAACAAGTAAAACCAAAACAATGCTGCCGATTAAAATCAAAATTTCGATAGGTGTTTTTGCAAAATAAATAGCGGCAGGGCAGGCGAGAAGAAGCAGCAAAACTTCCTGACGAAAGGCTTCTTCGTGTTGCCACGTTGCTTTGAAGCCTGCGGCTGAAAAAAAAGCAGCGTTATAAATGCGTTTTAAACCTTTTGCGTTTTGATTTGCCATAATATTTATGCGGTGATCATTGTTTCGTAAGCGGTGTGAGAAAGGAGTTTTTCAATTTCTGCTAAATCATTAGTTCTTACACAAAATAACCATGATTCGTAAGGTGAATCGGTAATTTTTTCAGGGTCATCTACGATGGCTTGGTTGATGGCAATAATTTCACCAGAAACGGGGCTGTGAATATCGGAAGCGGTTTTAACAGATTCAACAGTTGCACAACTTTCGTTTGCGCTAACTGCTTGACCAATTTCAGGTAATTCAACAAAAACTAAGTCCCCCAATTCTTCTTGAGCAAAATCAGTAATACCGACGCGCACGATATTATCGTCTTCAATTTGCGCCCATTCGTGGGATAAAGCATATTTTAAGTGTTCAGGCAAAAGACTCATGACAGAATTCCTGCGTGGTTGTAGGTTTTGATTTTTAAGAAAAGCGAGAAGTTACAGCGAAGATATGTGGCGTCCCCAAGGGGGTTCGAACCCCTGTTACCGCCGTGAAAGGGCGGTGTCCTAGGCCACTAGACGATGGGGACTAGATATTCTGAATTTTTGAAACGTAAATCTA
>CANKON010000243.1 GCA_947484105.1 Methylococcaceae bacterium
GCACCGTCTATTTTCTCCATGACGACTTGAATCGTGGCTTGTGCGTCGTTATCCAAAAGCGTTTCAACGGTAACGGTCACAACAGAAATTTCAGAAATGATGTCCGTTTCCGTGGTGGATTCAACATCTTGCGACATTGCTTGACTTGCATTGTGACTCCGTGGAATGGCAGGAAGTGAGTCATGATTCATGATGCTTTGCTGACGTGCTAAGAAATACGCATCTAATAAATTTGCATCTACATCGGGTAACACATTCAACACGTCGCGTGTCGCTAAATTTAAATCGACTTCAGTTTGTCCTGCTGCATAAACGGTAAAAATGGGTTTCATCCATTCAAAAACAGCGGTATTCATGCCCCGCACCATTTGTAATTCTTCTAACGAACGAAATGGTTTATTGCGTGGTGCGTAATGTAATTTTGCAGTGTGATATTCAGATTTTTCCGCACCAAATGGGCGAGTTGTTTCGTCTTCGTCACGCCAATCTAAAATCGCATTTTCTAAATTGAGTTGCGCTTGCGTTTCAAGCGGTGAATGTGTCAAAACATGATGCAATAACGTTACATTTGCGCTGTTAATATCGATTTTTCCCGTTTCGGAAAGAATCCGAATTCGAGTGGTGGCGTTTTCTGTTTCAATTTCATAAATGCTGCCATCGATTCGCCAGCGTTTGGTTTCATCTTCGTGCAACAACATCGCTTGCGCGAGCGTAAGTCCAGCTTGCGCTTGTGCATTCGCTTCGACATTCGCTTTAATCGCCATAACACCCGCCGATTCACGTCGCATCGTCAATGAAAAACTGCCCGCCATCAGCGTTAAAATGCTCAAAACCCATAAAACTAAAATCAGTGCTACGCCTCGTTGTTTCATTGCGTAACCTCGCCATCGTCTGGCGGAACACTTTCTAAATCCGCATTACTGTAAGCACTGTCAACATTTAACGCGACAACGATTTCGGGCAAATAGCGTGCATCGTCGAGTTCTAATGAAATTTTCACTAATCGCGGAGGCTGCTCTTTGTTTAACCATTCATTTTGCCAAACCAATTCGCCCGTTTCGTCATTTAAACCGAAATAAGACAATTCAAAACGAGCCACATTTTCAACGAGTTCAATGTCGTCTTGAAAAAACTCTTCGCCTTCAGCAAGTGGAAAAAAAGGCGTTAATGACACGTTGATAAAGCGTTGTTTATCTTTTTCTTTGAGTTCTAAACTGAATAACTGCAGCCCAGAACGTTCTGCACTGGCAGGAAAACTTGCGACAAATTTCAGTGATTCTGTTTTGCCTTGAAATGAAAAAATGCGGTCTTTTTCGGGGTCAAAATCGTTCCATTGTGGAACGGAATGCGCCAAATAATGATTGAAAAATTGTTGAACAACCGCAATTTCATTCACTTCTGCGATTTTCTTTTCGCCTTGTTCCCAACTTTTTGCGCCAATCGTTAAACTGCTAAACAACAACACGACCATCAAGCTTAATAAGGTCATGCCGATCAACACTTCAATAAGCGTAAAGCCTTTGGATTTATTCACTTTCATCGGGTCAGTTTAACAAAAAGGATTTAGAAATTTCACAACAAATCACAACCGCTTCTTAGATTCAGTTAAAATGCGGTCATTCATTATTTTTTGTCGTGTCATTGTTTCGAGGTCATTTTTATGCGTAAAACACTTTTTACTTTGTTGAGCAGCAGTTCGCTTTTATTAACCGCGACATTGAATTATGCCGCTACAGATTTACCGCCTTCTGCAAACGTGCCGTTGGGCAAAGTGGAAGACGTTTGCTCGGATTTTATGGATCCGAATTGGCGCAAAGAACAAGTGATTGACGGGGTAAAAATTCAAGCCTCAAAACTTTGTGCGCCCGATAATCCATTTGATATTGCGGCATTTGTAAAAGGCACAAACGGCGTGTCGATGGATACGTTAATGCAAACGCAACTTGCTGCCGATGCGATTACGATGACGGACGATATGGATGGTGACGGCGATCCCGATAAAATCATCATCAAATTGGAAGTCGTTGAATTAAACGGTCGTTCGCCTGATGTGAAAAGTCCGATTACCACGTTTGATATTGCGCCAGGTTTGCAGCCGACGTTTTGGGTTTATGCACCCAAAACACGCGATATGTCTACCATCAATTTGTATGAATCAATTGCCAATCCGTTGTTGCGCGTGCCGTCGCCGACAATTCGTGTTGAACAAGACGATGTGGTTTGGATTGTTTTAGAAAATACGCATTATTTACCTCATTCGATTCATTTACACGGCGTTGATCATCCATTTATGGACAGTATGGATCACGGCAACGACGGGGTTGGTCAAACCAGTAACATGGACACCATGCCTGGCGAAAGCAAAACGTATGTGATTAAACCGCGTCAACCTGGCACGATGTATTATCACTGCCACGTTCAGCCACACACGCATATTCCAATGGGTTTGCAAGGAATGTTCATTGTTGAAGAAAATCGTCCAAACAACTTCCCGCAAGTTTTAAATGTGGGGGCAGGGCAGGTACGTCATCCTTCTGTTGCCGTGTTAGAAAAATATGCCCGCGAATACGATTTACATTACCAATCAGTGGATAAAGAATTACACGAAGTCGTGGCGCGTTCGGCGAATGACCCGCGTTTAATTGCCAAACACATGAATATGGAATACGACACGACTGACGCGACCGACGATTATTTCATGCTAAATGGACGTTCATTTCCGTACACGTTGCGCGAATCGTTGATTCACATGAAAGAAGATGAAAAAGTAAAATTGCGCGTGATTAACGGTCATACTGAATCGTTGGCGTTGCATATTCATGGGCATAAACCAACCGTGACACATTATGACGGCGTGGATAATGGCACAGGTTCTTACATTCAACGCGACGTTCACGGCATGGTTCCCGCGCAACGTTTGGATTTGGAATTGAATGGCAAAGACGATGGACTGAACAGTTTTGGTCAAGGCATTTGGATGTTCCACGACCATGTTGAAAAATCTTTTACGACAAACGGAGTGGGCGAGGGCGGTGATATTAGTCTGGTGGTTTATGACGGATTTGTAGACGACAAAGGCATTCCAAAATCACACGGCATGA
>CANKON010000244.1 GCA_947484105.1 Methylococcaceae bacterium
AAGTCAACGCGCCAAAACGGTCATCCATAATTTTGAACGCTAATGAACGTAAAGGTGCATCCGCTGTTACGATTGCAAATTTACCTGTTGCGTTACCATCTAAATCCACTTCTGGTTGTGGATTGACTTCGGTTGGGCAAGGTAAATAATCGATAACGCCGTCTAAAACTAATTGCACACCTTTGTTTTTGAAAGATGAACCACAGAAAGTTGGGAAGAAATCCATTTGGATTGTTCCTTTACGAAGGCAACGTTTCAAATCTTCAATGCTTGGTGAAATTTCGTCGTCTAAGTATTTTTCATAAATTGCATCGTCTTGATCGATAACGTCTTCAATCAATTTTGTACGCCATTCTTGCGCTTTCGCTTGCATATCCGCAGGAATTTCGTCGATGGTGTATTTCAATGGATCGCCTGATTCGTCCCAGTTCCACGCTTTCATGGTCAACAAATCAATCACGCCTGAGAATTTGTCTTCTTCGCCGATTGGCAACGTCATGACAACAGGTTTTGCAGCTAAAACGTCTTCAACTTGTTTCACAACGCGATAAAAATCCGCACCGATACGATCTAATTTATTCACATAAATGATTCGTGAAACTTTTGAATCATTGGCATAACGCCAGTTAGTTTCTGATTGAGGTTCAACACCACCTGAACCACAGAATACGCCCACACCACCGTCTAAAACTTTCAACGAACGATAAACTTCAATTGTGAAATCAACGTGACCAGGTGTGTCGATGATGTTGAAACGGTGATCTTTCCAGAAACAAGTCGTTGCCGCTGATTGAATCGTAATACCGCGTTCTTGTTCTTGTTCCATGAAGTCGGTGGTTGCCGCGCCGTCATGTACTTCGCCGATTTTGTGAATTTTGCCTGTTAATTTCAAAATACGTTCGGTAGTTGTCGTTTTACCCGCGTCAACGTGGGCGAAAATACCGATATTTCTGTAAAGCGATAAATCTGTCATGTGTTTATTTACTCTAAAATGGAGAAATGAGGAGGGTTAAAAACGTAACATTTTAACCTAAAAATGCTGTTAAAAGATAATGTTGAATGTTTCTAGTTTTTTAATGCGCCTTTGTGTCCTTGTGATAAACGTAAAATGCCACGCAAAATGTCCACTTCTTTACTGCGTAATTCAGCGCGGTTATACATTCGGCGCAATCGACGCATCAGTGAATCTTCTTTTTCGGGGTGCATAAAACCAATATCGGCTAACGCTTGAGCAAGATGGTTATAAAACAATTCCATTTGATGATTTGTCGCTAAATCTTGTTCGTCTTCGTCACCAACAACTTTTCGAGAAATCTCACCACGTTGATTTTGTGACGTAACAAACAATTCATAACAAACAACTTGCACAGCGGCGGCGATATTTAACGAACTATAATTTTCATTGCACGGAATGTGCAGTAAATAACGACACAAATCGAGTTCTTCATTTTTCAAACCTGAATTTTCACGCCCAAAGACAATCGCAATTTTTTCGTGTGCTGATTCTGAAATGACTTTTTCAGCGCATTCACGAGGCGTGACTTCTGTCCAACTAATTGTGCGACTTCTCGCGCTTGCGCCGATTACCAACGTACAATCTGAAACGGCTTCCGCAAGCGTTTCAACAATTTGCGCTTTTGCTAAAATATCATCTGCCCCAGCGGCTCTTGCAGTTGCATCAGCATGAGGAAAAAGTTTTGGCGAAACCAAACACAAATTGGTCATGGTCATATTTTTCATTGCACGCGCCACCGCGCCGATATTGCCAGAATGCGAGGTTTCAACAAGTACGATTTTGATGTGTGAAAGCACAGTAACGATTCCCAAAGTCTAAAAATGCGCTAAGTTTAGCAAAAGATTTGTTAAACTTAGCCTTTAATCCGCTCCTTTAAAAAAAGAAAATTCTATGCAACAACCTATGCTCAATATCGCGGTTCGTGCCGCTCGCGCCGCTGGCGACATCATTCTTCGTGCAACCGATAAAGCCGCGCATTTACAAGTTGAATACAAAGGCAAAAATGATTTTGCGACTGAAATCGACCGTTTTGCAGAACGTGAAATTATTTCAATTATCAAAGCGGCTTACCCTGAACACGGCTTTTTAGCTGAAGAAAGTGGCGAACATGCAGGCAACGAATACGTTTGGGTTATTGACCCACTCGATGGCACAACGAATTTTGTTCACGGTTTTCCACAATATGCGGTTTCAATCGCGTTGAAAGTTAAAGGACGTTTGGAAGTCGGTGTCGTTTATGACCCGCTACGCGACGAATTATTTACCGCAAAACGTGGTGGTGGCGCGATGTTGAACAATCGCCGTTTGCGCGTCACGAATTTAACCAGCATGAAAGGCGCGTTAATTGGTACAGGATTTCCATTCAAAGTGCCGCAGCATTTAGACGCTTATATGGAAATGTTTAAAGCCGTCACAATTGATTCTGCTGGCATTCGCCGTGCAGGTTCGGCGGCATTAGATTTAGCATATTTGGCGGCTGGACGTTTAGATGCGTTTTGGGAAATCGAACTCAAAGAATGGGACATGGCGGCGGGAATTTTACTTCTTAAAGAAGCGGGCGGCGTGGCAACCGATTTTTCATTTAACGATGGTTATTTAGAATCGGGCAACGTGATTGCGGGAAGTCCACGAATGCACCAACTCATGTATCAACTTATCGAACCACACGTTACCGACGCTTTGAAATAGAGGGTTAATGCCCCGCTGCCCCACCCTGCTCTGCGCCGACTTTTTTCAAAAGCGGCGCGAGCAATATCGATGACAAAAAAATAAACGCGATAATCTGAAATAAGTTGTTAAACGTCATCACTTCGGCTTCGCGCCACGCCAGAGCCGTTAAACGTGCTAATTCAATTTGCGTCAAATGTTGTCCAATTTCGTCAGTCGCGCTAATTGATTCCCGCAACGCTGCATAATGGGTTTTATTCAAATAAAGCATCAGCGTATTTGCTATCGCCAAACCCATTGCGCCCCCTAAATTTCGCATTAAGTTGTACAAACCGCTGGCATTTTTCACTTCTTCAACAGGCAATAAACCTAAAGCCAAGGTGTTAATCGGTAAAAAACAGAACA
>CANKON010000245.1 GCA_947484105.1 Methylococcaceae bacterium
TCAGTAAGAATAATTAGCAAATCCGCTTCAACTAAATTTGCCACCAACGCCGCCAGCGTATCATTATCACCAAAACGAATTTCTTCGGTTGCAACGGTATCATTTTCGTTAATGACAGGAACCACACCAAAATTTAGTAACGTTAAAAGCGTGCTCCGCGCGTTTAAATAGCGTTGCCGATTCGACAAATCGTCGTGTGTAAGCAAAATTTGCGAAGCGTGCAAATTGTGTTGTTGAAAATTATCATCAAACACACGTACTAACCCCATTTGCCCAACCGCCGCCGCAGCTTGTAATTCGTGTAACGTTGTCGGGCGCGTTTTCAAACCCAATCGCCAAACACCTTCTGCAACTGAACCCGATGAAACCAAAATCACATCTACGCCTTGTTTGCGTAAATTTGCCATTTGCGACACCCACGCCGCAATGGCGATTTTATCTAAGCCTTTGCCGCCTTTTGTTAAAAGCGAACTGCCAATTTTGATGACAATCCGCTTTACGTTTTTAAAATTTTCACGCTTGTTCATCTTTTGCCTTTTGCCGCTGCGCTTCTAAAAATTCCATAATCGCAAACATCAATTCTTTCGTGCCTTGACCGTTAATTGCTGCAATTTTAAACACAGGAGCCGTCCAATTCAGTGCGTCAATAATTTCCTGACAATGCGCGTTGAGTTCTTCATCTAAAACGCGATCAACCTTATTCAAAATCAGCCAACGCGGTTTATTCGCTAAGTTATCATTCCATTTTTCAACTTCAGCGATAATTTTCTTCGCAGCAGAAATCGGTGACTCGCTGCTTTCATACGGTTCAATATCCACAACGTGCAGCAATAAACCTGTGCGGTCTAAATGTTTTAAAAACTGCAAGCCAAGTCCCGCACCTTCAGCTGCCCCTTCAATTACACCAGGAATATCTGCGATCACAAAACTGCGTAATTCATCAATTCGCACCACGCCTAAATTTGGGTAAAGCGTGGTAAATGGATAATCAGCAACTTTGGGCGTGGCTGATGAAACAGCGCGAATCAAACTTGATTTGCCCGCATTTGGCATTCCTAATAAACCTACATCTGCAATCAACGTGAGTTCTAAATTTAACAAGCGGTGTTCGCCTTCGCTGCCTTTGCTGGCAATTTGCGGCGCACGATTAACGCTACTTTTAAAACGTGTATTGCCCAAGCCGTGAAAACCACCTTGTGCAACGAGTAAAGTTTCCCCTTCTTTGACTAATTCGCCCAAAATCTCGTTAGTTTCAGAATCCGAAACTCGTGTTCCAAGCGGTACAGAAACGTAACAATCGTCGCCTTTTTTGCCTGTGCAATTTCGCGCCATGCCATTTTGACCGCGTTGAGCGCGGTAAACGGATTGATAACGAAAATCGACCAGCGTATTCATATTTTCCATGCCAACTAAATAAACACTTCCGCCGTTGCCGCCGTCTCCGCCGTCAGGTCCACCGAGGGGAATAAATTTTTCACGGCGAAAACCAATTGTGCCATTGCCACCATCGCCTGCTTCTACGCGCACTTGTGCTTCGTCAACAAATTTCATACTTTACTCAAATCAAACTGATATAAACGAAAAAAGCCCCAACCATTCGGCGGAGCTTTTCAGTCGTTGCCGCTTGCCACGAAGGCGAGCGATTATTTATGCCGCTGTTACAATGCTAACAAATTTGCGGTTTTTAGGACCTTGTACTTTAAAAAGCACTACGCCGTCTGCTTTTGCAAACAAAGTGTGATCTTTGCCAATACCGACATTTGTGCCAGCGTGAAAATGTGTGCCACGTTGACGAACGATGATGCTACCTGCAGTAACTGTTTCACTGCCGTAACGTTTAACGCCTAAGCGTTTTGACTGGGAATCACGTCCGTTGCGGGTACTACCGCCTGCCTTCTTATGAGCCATTTTGTGTCCTCTTAAAATTAAGCTGAAATGCCAGTAATTTGGATTTCAGTATAGTATTGACGATGCCCAGCAGTTTTCATGTGGTGTTTACGTCTTCTGAATTTTACGATTTTAATTTTTTTATGTCTGCCTTGTGACAACACCGTTGCTGTAACTTTGCCACCGTTGATGAATGGCAAGCCGACTTTTACATCGCCTTCTTCTTCAATCATCAAAACTTTGTCAAATACGATGCTGTCGCCTTCACCAAGTTCTAATTTTTCGACTTTTAAGTAAGTACCATTTTCTACACGGTATTGTTTACCGCCTGTTTCGATTACCGCATACATTGCGTGACTCCTAACTATTTAATCTGTAAATATAAAACGGACGATTATATTTTTATAACCTAGTTGCGTCAATGATTAGATTCCGTGGATTTAAGTCTTAGAAATTCAAACGTTCGTTTGCCAAAGAAAAAAAACTCAAATTTGCAAAAAACAGCTACAATGTGCTGCGTCAGAAAACATCTGTTGAGTTAAGAGATTCCTAGTTGTAGGTTGTCTGGTTATCAATGTTGTAGTTTCTGTGTAACCGTATTTTTTTAGTTTAGGAGTTTCAAAATGGCAACAGGTACCGTTAAGTGGTTTAACAACACAAAAGGTTTTGGTTTTATCGCACCAACTGATGGCGGCGAAGATGTTTTCGTTCATCATTCAGTTATTCAAGGTGACGGTTTCAAAACGTTAAACGAAGGCGAAACTGTTTCGTATGATGTAGAAAAAGGTCCAAAAGGCTTGACTGCAACAAACGTGCGTTCTGCAAAATAATAAAGACGTTATAAGTTTGCAAAATTGAAAGCGAGATTGGCAATCAATCTCGCTTTTTTTGTATTTGTTAAAACGTTAGCGCGAAAATAATTGTCGTACTTTGAAAAGATACTTGTGATTATTGATTTTATTGCCGATACAATCCCGATACGATATACTTAAAACCTCACAATCGTGAGTATCAAATCTATCATTTCAAATAAAACATTCCTTAATTTCTTTCTACTTCTATCGTTTTGAAATTTAATTCTTAACGCTATCCTTTTCTTTTGAGCTGTCCTTTATGAATCTTACCGAACTAAAACTAA